>NZ_JAUBPW010000033.1:0-71660 GCF_036700965.1 Microcoleus sp. Pol8_D6
AAAACTCTTGGAATTGGGAGTGAAATTATGTTCAACTAAGCAAATCAAAAATTATTTTGCTCACTGCTGTTACTGTACCTCTTAGTCACGCAAAGTGCTGTATCAAGGTCTTTAATTGTTTTCATTGTTTTTACCTCACTTTTGGACGGGATAACAACTTGTTAATCTGGGGAAAGTTTCACCTGAGCGGACGATCCAAGCTGCTATAATCAGAGATTCACCTACTTCGGTTTTCAGCAAGAATTTCATGTTATAATGTTTTCCGTATTCATTGTTTTTTTGAATAACAACATCTTCGTTGATAGCAGCTTCTTTTAAAGCCTGTTTGAGCATTTCAGCATTTTCTAGGGTAATGCCTAACTTACTGGCAAACAAAATAGCTTTATTTTTTCTTTCTTGGTGATTCAGATTTAGAGAATATTCTTCTATTTTATTGCCTAGATCTGCTAGATGACCATTGGGCAGTTTCACTATTAATAACTTTTTTTGAAGGACAAAATAGAATATTAGTCGGCTACAATAATCGACTTTTACTCAAATGTCAATTATATCGTCTTTGAGCTGGGTGGCTGGTTTATCAACATTATTGATGGGTGGCAAAATGGATCGGTGAATCTGCCCTTCCTTTCAATGCCCAATGCCCAATCCCCGATGCCCAATTCTCAATGCCAATAAAAAAGCCAGGGATGGATCTCCCCAGCTCGAAACATAGCACAATTAGTTTTGAGAGTTGGTAGGGCGATGTTTCAGAATCGACCCCACCCACTTTTACCCAAATTAAATCAGGGTAATGTCAGAAGCCGTAATGCCCGGTCTGCCATTCAGAATTGCCAGCGTAACTACTCCGCCAGCAGTACCAAAACCGTTAGAGTCATATCCTAGTCGTCCAGTTTCATTTTCATAAAAGACGAACGGCTCTGTCGCGCCCGCCCCGGCTGGACCAAAACTGCCGTTGTAAGTCCCACTCTCAAGCGGCAAGAACGCCTTCGAAGAAATTCGATTCGTATTATCCAGTACCCTCAAGTTGGGGAAGCCGTTGGAGCCATTGATTTGGAAGATAAACTTGTCTTGGCCACTCGTAAAATCGCCGATTTGGTCTGTGTCAGTACCCACGGCGCCCTCGCCGAAGTTGTTGTAGTAGAAGCTGTCATTACCCGATCCGCCAATCAGCGTGTCAGCACCAGGCCCCCCGCCGAGAGAGTCGTTACCGTCGCCGCCGATCAAATAGTCTTTTCCAAAGCCGCCCAGCATGGTGTCGTTCCCGCCACCGCCATTTAAGGTATCGTCCCCGGCTCCTCCGAGGGAGTCGGTAGCATTGAATGAGTCGCCGAACAGGATGTCATCCCCGTTACCAGTAGTGATCACATCAGTGCCGTTGCCACCAATAATGAAGTTGCTGCCTAAGGTATCGCTAATCAAGTTTGGCGCTGTAAGACCGGTAAAGCTGACGCCGCTAGCGTAGGAGATGAAGTCGTTACCCGCAACGTTGCCAATCACGCGATCGCGATTGCTGCCAAAGATGATGGTGTCACTTCCCTCGCCACCGTTCATGAGGTTGGTGACGGTGAAGCTGCTGCCAGTAGTAGGATTGGTGTAGCCAATTAACAGATCGCCGCCCAGACCGCCTTCGAGAGTAATCAAAGCAGTACCAGTACCAGCAAAAATGGCCTTGGTAGCATCGATAGTATCGTTGCCATCTCCACCGGCTGCGTTAGTAAAGGTACCGCTCAGGCTGTCGTTGCCTTCACCGCCGACCATTGTATCCGTCGCAAAAGCTGCAACGATCGTGTCATTGCCTACTCCGCCGTCGAGCAAGTTGCGACCCGCGAAGCCGGGAAATGAACTCTGGGCGCCTCCGCTCAAAGTTAGATTCGATACCCTGGATGACTCGATGAAGTCGTCGCCTGCACCTCCCAAAGCGGTATCCTGCGTGGCAAAAACCCTGATCGTGTCGTTGCCGTCGCCGCCCTCAAAGAAGTTTCTGCCGGCTTCAAACTCGCCGATCGCCCCGGTGATAGAATCGTTGCCGCCACCACCAATCAAGGTGGTTCTCTCAATGCCGATCGTAATGACGCTGCCCTGAGCAAACGGGCTTGTCTGGGTACGGTTGGTAATGAATAAGATGTCGTCGTCCAGATCGCCCGACAGGTAGCTGTTGCTGGCCACACCTCTTAGGGTGTCATTGCCTTTACCGCCAAAGAGACTGTCTCTTACATTGATACCTACAACCAAGTCGTCGCCCAAATCACCCCGCAAGTAGTTGCTGCCTTCATTGCCAGCGAAGCCTCCGGTTAGGGGAAGACCGAGGTTGTTGCCACCGCCTGCGATGAAGAAGCCGATCGAGTCATTGTCCTTACCGCCGTAGAGGGAATCTGCTCTCTGCGCCCCTCCCAGCATCGTATCTGCGCCCTCATTACCAAACATGAGGTTAGCTTCGACAGTACCTTGGATCAAGTCTTCTCCCAAACCGCCGTACAGGCTAGCGCGGGCTTCAGCGATCATGGTGTCATTGCCTGCATCGCCAAACAGCAAAGCCGGAGTCCGCTGAGATCTGATTGAATCTTCGTCCTCGCCGCCGTATATGGTATCGTTCGGGCCAACTGAAATCAGAGTATCGTTATCGCCTTGGCCAAATATTAAGCTGCCGCCCAGGGTGGAAGTTCTAACGAAATCCGCCCCGGCTCCGGCGAATACTGTATCCGGGCCTAGCCCCGGAAGGTTTAAATCTAGTTGATTAGAATTGTCATCTAACGTTGTCATAAAGCTTCACTCCTCTACTTGTTGGTCATCGCTGGTGCGACTACAGACACTGCCTAGAACACCGAATGTTTGGATTCCGCTGTAGTTTAACCTGTTTGCCAGCCGCAAGTCTAGCCTACTGGCGTTAACCCTGTCTAGACTTTCTCCCTCGCGGATTTTTTGCTTGTAAGCTTTTATTTTCAAAGTCTTCACCCTTTAATAATCCTGGTGCACTGTCTCAGGTGCTCACGCTCCATAAGACGCGGCTCATATTCTTAATGTTCCATTCTGGGTTTGCGGTCGGGGATCGCGTCCGGGGGAGGAAATTAAAGATTAAAAAAGGCAGATCTGGGTGATCGGGAAGACAAGGAAAATTGGGAGATTTTTACTTGGTAACAAGGCTTTGTGGCAATTTCCGGTTTTCCAGGCAGGGCCGTCATTTAATAATTCTGGCCCGGATTGAACTCGGTACCGCTCCGGGCTTTAAAAGTCTACGCCCCGCTTTAGTTCTACGCCCCGATCGCCGTAGTGTTTGTGACAGTATACCTCGGAGTGTACGCTTGCCAAGTCAAAGTAAGCGTGGGGTTTGTGGCAGCGCCCGGTGATAATGATTTCTGTATCCCGCGGCTTGCGTAGCAGGGCTTCGACGATCGGCTCTACCGGCAGCAGTTCTAAGTCTACTGTGGGATTGAGTTCGTCGAGAATAATCGTTTTGTACCAGCCGCTGGCGATCGCACATTTGGCGATTTCCCAGCCGCGTTCTGCTTCGATGCAGTCTAGCTCTTGCTGTTGCCCCCGCCAAACTATAGCATCTCGGCCACACCGCTGGTGATCTACTAGCTGCGGGTAGCTTTGGCGCAAAGCTGCGATCGCCGCATCTTCTGTATAACCCGTGCCACCTTTGAGCCATTGCACGATTAACACCCGGTGAGATTGGTCTTGACTGATACCCCTACCTATTGCCTGCAAAGCTTTGCCCAAAGCGCTCGTAGACTTGCCTTTCCCCGCTCCAGTGTATATTTCGATACCTGAAATATGATGCTCTGTCGCTGCGGGGTGATAGTGGGGCTTCATTTCTGAGTGTAAGTCGGCAATCTCCAGCAAAGCTTCGGGGGCCGCTCGGCCTGTGGCGATGACTTCTAAATATTCTGGTTTGTTTTTGAGGGTTTGGACTACTTCGTCAACTGGCAGCAAACCCAAGTCCAATACGGGGTTTAGTTCGTCTAGTACCACGACGGAATAGAGCTCGCTGGCGATCGCTCCTTTGGCGATATCCCAGCCTCGCTGAGCTTCGGCGCGATCGAAGCGGGTGATTGCTTCGGCCCCAAAATATTCGGCTCTGCCGGTACGCACTTGGTCGATCAAATGGGGAAATGCCCGTTGCAAGGCTTCTATTGCCCCGTCTTCGTCGTAGGAGCGGCCGGGGCCTTTGAGAAAGCGCAGCAACAAAACTCGCGTGGGCGAGTCAGAATTGATACCCAGCCCGATCGACCGCAACACTACTCCCAAAGCTGCCTGAGACTTGCCTTTACCAGCGCCGTCGTAGACGTGAATCTGACCCGCGGCGCGTTCCGACCGGGATGAGGCTGTCCGAATACCAATGCCATTCCTTACCATAATCAGCAGTTGTTTGAGTCTGTAGCGGGGTGGGTATTCGATCGCGCGCCTTGAATGTTTAATTTTTCCATTCTTTTGGCGGATCTCAACAGATTATACGATAACTTCTAACCCCCAATCTTTTAAGCAGCGATCAAACGCAATCAGGTGCTCAAACCTCCGGTTAAGATTATTCCGTTTGTGCTGTACAATTAAAATTTAACACGGACTGATATACCTAAAGGCTTATGATTGCGAGTGTTTTCCCATTTCGGACTGTTTTGGTGCAAATTTTAATTATGTTTTTGGCGATCGCGATCGAATCGTGGTTTTTGCAAAAACTACTTAAACTCGGCCCCAAAACCAGCATTGAATATACAGCCATCCTCAATCTATCTTGTACTTGCGTAGGCTGGTTAGTTTTCTTCGGCATTGAAAGCGTTCTTAGCAAAGAATTGCGGGAACAGCTTATCGGTTATATTTTATTAGGACGTGGGGATAATGTTTACGCTCCAATAACTATGATAGCACTCTCAGTATTAGCAGTAACATTTGTAGCTAAATGGCAGGGATTAGAATTCATAGAAAACATGGTTTCCGGCAATAAAAAAGCTTCCAAACCTCAGTTTTTAGGGCCACCAACCCTCACCCGCCGTCCTCCCAAAAAAACTTTTCAAGTAACTACCCAGTTTGGGGGAATTTTAATCGCCCACACTGTTAGCAATCTCGTTATTTTAACCGTGTTGTTTTTACAAAGCGTCTATTGAAATTTATGATGAAGCAATTTTTTGATGCCACTCAGCAACTCACTAAGCTGACGAACAACCTTTGGGAAACCAATAAAAAAATCCAAAAGGCGATGATTCCGCCTAAAGTTGTTCACTGGAAGACTCCTTTACTACTCAGCATCTTTTTAGCTTTGCTGACAGTGGCCGCAGTCACTGACTGGCGGACGAGAACTCTGCTTTTTGACATGAGCTGGTTATTATTTACACTTTCAATGGGTTTGCTGACCAGCCAGCAACCTTTTGTGATAAAAGGAGTAAGTCTGAGTCCGTGGGTGACAAGCATCTTAATTGGCTTGTGGTTACTGATAAGATTACCGTCGGATAGGAAGGAAATAGCATGGATATCCGGCCCACTTATAGCAGTAGCAGTTCTTGCTACAATAGAGATTTGGAATAGCGAGTCAAAACGGGAAGGTATCAGGTCGTTGGTGCGCCCTCAGTTTTTGATGATTACTCTAGTTCACCTGCTGTTTTCCTGTTGGTTTGCTTTTCACTTTTTAATTCAAGGTTGGATACAACAGTATCCGAGCGTTTTATCTCAAGATTTGAGGCAAAGCGATTATGTGGTGACATTTCAACAGCCAACTATTAATCGCTCCCGAGGAGTTGTCATCCTCAATGAAATGGAGCGATACCTGCGAAATGAAGCGGGCACAAAACCGTGGGCGCAAGTAGAGCAAATGTTAATAGATATTGACAACGAGCGATTTTTTCTGCGGAATCAAGCCTTAAAAACAACTGGGGTAGTCGCAGAAGATTCGAGGTGGGATGTCAAAACTTCGATCGTCCAAGGAGATTCCCGCTATCAGTTAGAGATGCAGGCAACTTGGCTGGGGCTGGTTTTTAGACCGGAAATATATTCGTTTACCAAATCTTGCGAGGTGTTCAATATAGGCAATAGGGCGACTGTAACCTGCGATGCGATCAAACGCTCTCAACCCGGACAGAAAAAAGATGGAACGGCGGGGGACAGCCAAGTTTGATTCTTTCTCTGTTAACTAATTGCGAGCGGTATAGCGGGAGAGTAGGAGAGTCTAAGAGTGGGAGCTTCTGAGAGGCGGAGATGGAAAAAATCCTCTTTCTTCCCTCTTCCCTCTTCCCTCTTCCTTACACTAAAGTATGGCGAAAGTTTCCAGTGGGTTAATAACTAGATGAATTTGAGAAGAATCTTGACAGTCGCGACCAATGTATTTTGGGAAGTAATTCGCGATCGCATCCTTTACTTAATTATTATTTTTGCTCTGTTGATGGGCGCCTCGGTACGGTTGATACCGGAATTGGCGGCGACAACCGAAAAGAAAATTATCTTAGATATCGGTTTAGCTGCTATGAGCATTCTCGGTCTAATTGCCACAGTTTTTGTGGCTACCGGATTGGTCAACAAAGAAATTGAAAAGCGCACTGTTTATCTGTTAGTTGCTAAGCCGATAAGTCGGGCTGAGTTAATTGTGGGCAAGCACTTAGGGCTGTCGGCGGTGCTGGCGGTGCTTGTAGGGGCAATGACGGTTATCTATCTGGCTATTCTGAGTTTGAGCCGCATTCCTTTCCCTTTGGAAAGCATTTTAATCGCTTCGTTGTGTGTCTGGTTTGAGCTGTGTCTGATGGCTGGTGTCGGGATTTTATTTGGGGTTTTTAGCAGTTCGCTGTTGGCAACTTTACTGACATTTGGCGTTTATTTGATGGGACATTCGACGCGGGATTTAGTGGCTTTGGGCAAGTTAACTAAAAATCCTGGCATTGAACAATTGATGATGGGACTTTATTTGGTTTTGCCGGATTTAGCCAGATTCAATTTGAGAAACGATGCTGTTTACGGACAAGTTCCTTACTTGGCAGGTTTGATTACAGATGCTGGCTACGGTTTGCTGTATGTGGTGCTGCTGCTGTCAATTGCGATCGCCATATTTTCCCGCCGGGAATTTTAAAGCGCGCATTCCGCACCTTGAGGGTAATGGTTTGTAGTGAAGACTAAAATCCTCACTACAAAGAATTTTATTATCGACTTAGAGCGCTAAGATATAGAGAGGGTTATCGCTCGCCAATTTCGACTAAAACTCAAACTTTTATTGGTAAAATGAGGTGACTTATGACTACTATAATTCATAAACCGATATCCCCGCTCAAGATTACTTGGCCACTGCTACCCGATGATTTCATCCTACCAGACGACCCTGTAGACGATATAGACCATCCCTTGCTAGCTAACGGTTTGCGCCAGTCTGTATTGGATTCCCCGGAACTAATGCAAGACGCACTAATAGTTTCTAATTTTGCTTTGTGTGCTGCTGTGGACGATCGCACTATTTGCAAAGCCCCAGACTGGATGTACGTGCAGCCGGTTCAAAAGAGGCCTCACAACTATCCCCGCCGCAGTTACACGCCTCATACCGAAGGAATAGTCCCTTTTGTAGTGATGGAATTTCTATCAGCTACTTACGGCGACGAATACTCTGTCAAACACACAGAAGAAATCGGCAAGTGGTTTTTTTACGAACAAGTAATCAAAGTTCCTCGCTATGTCATTTTTCGACCGCATACAGGCAGAATAGAAGTTTATGCGCTTGAATCCGAGCGTTATGAAAATCAAAATCCTGATGAAAACGGCCGTTATTTAATACCTGGATTAAATCTATTTTTGGGAGTGTGGCAGGGAACTCGCGAAGGTAGAACAGGATATTGCCTGCGCTGGTGGACGGAGGGCGGAAAACTGCTTTTGTGGCCGGAAGAAAGGGCAGAAAATGAACGCCAGCGAGCCGATCGCCAACAGCAAGACAAAGAGTTAGTCTAAACGCTGCTGGAACAGGAAAGACAGCGAAATCAAGAGCTTTTGGCTCGATTGGCAGCCCTCGGTCTCGATCCCGAATAGCATGAGAAGTCTGAGGGAAGTCGGAAGAATGAACAGGTTCGATGGAAGAAGAGAACCCGATAGAAATATGCTTTCTTCATCCTTCTTTCTTGAGTTTACTGTCTTACTTATATGTTGGTAAAACAAGGTAAAATTATGTTAATAGAAAAACTCGAAGAATTAAAAAATATTTTCGCACAAATGGAACGGGCTTTGATTGCCTACTCCGGCGGAATTGACAGCACTTTGGTAGCCAAGATCGCTTTTGACGTGTTGGGCGACCGCGCTTTGGCAGTGACGGCTGTTTCGCCGTCTTTACTGCCCGAGGATTTAGAAGATGCGCGCATTCAAGCAGCAGAAATTGGCATTGCCCATCAGGAAGTAGAAACTCAGGAAATGGGAAATCCCAATTACACTTCTAACCCAGTTAACCGCTGCTATTTCTGCAAAAGCGAACTGCATGATACTTTGAAACCTCTAGCACTAGCAAAGGGTTATCCTTATGTGGTTGATGGGGTTAATGCTGACGATTTAAAGGATTACCGTCCCGGAATTCAGGCTGCGAAGGAACGCGGCGCGCGATCGCCTTTAGCAGAAGTAGGCATGAGTAAATTGGAAGTGCGGCAGTTGGCCAAAGAATTGGGTTTGCCTTGGTGGGACAAACCGGCTCAACCTTGTTTGAGTTCGCGCTTTCCTTACGGCGAAGAAATCACCGTTGGAAAGTTGCAAAGAGTGGGGCGCGCCGAACGGTATTTGCGCCAGTTGGGACTGAAAAATTTGCGAGTGCGATCGGACGGAGATACGGCCCGCATTGAGTTACCAGCAGAGGAGATTAAGCAGTTTGTGTTAAATGCGGATTTGCCTGCATTAGTCGCGGTGTTTCAAGAGTTTGGTTTTGTTTACGCGACTTTGGATTTGGAGGGGTTTCGCAGTGGCAAATTAAATCAGGTTTTGCAGCCGCAGTTGTTGCAGGCAAAAGGTTGATTAATTTTCCCGAATACAAAAAATTTCTCATGATTGATGTAGTTTGGGAAATGGACAAAGGGGAACCATGGCAATCGAACCTTTATAGTGGCGTTGCTTAATCAGGGTATGAAAAAAATAACTTTAAAATCCCAAAGCTTTGTGGATACTCGTTTCTATGACGGTCATATTTAGCGTTTCATACCGTAAATCAGCAACGCCTAGGATGTTTGCCGTAGATTTGGGATGTGCCATGTAATAGCAAATCCGGTTTTAATACCCTCTTTATTTCTTAATCCCCCTTGATATCATTTCCGGTTACACTCATACATGATGTTGACTGTTGACGGTTGACTGTTGACGCCGTGAACAGTCAACCGTCAACCGTCAACAGTCAACTCGAATTTACTATTCCGATGCTAACGGATTTGATATGACTCGGAATTCGTTTGACAAGCGAATTTCTTGATAGTACAATCCCCCGAATTTATCCGTGGCGTCAATCCAAAATCTAAACTCTAAAATCTAAAATCGAATGACTCTATGCAGCGGTTTCAACCGCCGAGTCATAAAGAGGGTGGCTAACTTTCAACGCCCGATTCTTATCAAGGAGTAGTTGGCTGAATTTGCTGTGGCTGCATTTGCTGCTGCTGATTTTGGAGCTGAAGTTGCTGCTGCTGGATCTCAAGTTGCCGATTCTCAAGATCGATTTGTCGCTGTCTGTCTTCGAGTTGCAAGCGTCTGTCTTCAAGTTGCAGCAATCTGTCTTCAGCTTGCCGCTGTCTTTCTTCACGTTGTATGTCTCTTTCTAGCTGTCTGTCTTCACGTTGCTCTTGTCTGTCTTGACGTTGTTCGCGAATCTGTCTGAGCTGATTTCGCCGCTCGAAATCTCCTCCCAAAAATAAGTTTTGAAAAGCGTTGATAGTTGCTTGAAACCCAGTAAAAACGCCGCTAACAGCGCTGATCCCATTTGCAACTCCTGTTATTGGCTGCAAAAAACTGTTGATATTATCTCCTACCCTAGCATAGCCCGATCGCGCTACCAGAATCACATCGTCGTTCCGGAGAGTGGGGTTATTATTAGGATTCAACCCTTGAGCAAAATCCACCTCAATCGTGCGACGAGAAACAGTACCGTTGGGGTTCAAACGCAATAGTTCTACTCTGTCTTTTTTAGCCCGCAATTGATTGAAACTGCCTGCAGTCAGCAAAGCTTGGTGCAGGGATGTACTAGGCCGCACCTGCAAAGCCCCAGGCCTAATTACTTCTCCTACAATATTGATGCTAATCGCGTTCGGCGAAAAACTGCTATTTGCGACTTGAGAAACTTCAGCTAAGTCTACGGTAGCTGCTGTCGGGATAATTACGCTATCTCCTTCTTGCAGCAAAATATCTTGAGTTGCGTCGCCTTTTTGCAGCAAATCCCACAGATTTACCATGATAGTTTGTTCATTGCCACCTCTGACTCGGCGGCGGATTTGCACGCGGCGAATGTCAGCTTCTGTAGTGATACCACCAGCAATTTTCAATGCTCTAGTTATTGTTGGTAAGCCTACAACTGCTCCTTGCTGTTGGTCGATAGCTACAAAACTCAACTCTGTTTGTTGGTTGCTCGATCGCACATCCGAAGCAAATACAGTATAAGGCCCCGGCCGGTTTACTTCCCCGACAATTACCACACCAATTGGTTTAGTAATATCAGCGGAAAAATTAGCACTGGCTCTTTGACGAACTTCTTGAGTATTCAGGGCCCTTGCTGTCGGTACAAAAATTGTATCTCCATCTCGAATCGTGACATCTTGACGCAAATTTCCCGTGTCTAAAAAATCCTGCAAATCAACATTAGTAACTTGCTCCGGCCCACCTCTGTTGGAACGACGAATTTGGACATTTCGCATATCTCCTGCTGATGTCACCCCTTGTGCAAGTTGCAGCATTTCCATCAAAGTCGGGAATTTTACTCCTCCTCCTTCTCTAGTGGGATTAATCTTGTAGGAACCCGGGCGAGTAACTTCACCCGCAAGACCTATATTTAGGGGGCGAGCGACGATCACAGTCACGGTAACAACGGGAACATTGATGAAGGGTTCGTATCGCTGGGTAATCACATTAGCGGCTTGTTGCAGCGTCAACCCTTGAATTGAGACGCTGCGAATAATTGGCAAATTGAGCGTCCCATCAACTAACACTTGATATTCTCTGCTGAATTCAGGGACACCGAAGATATCTAAAGCAATGCGATCGCCCGGGCCTAAAGTATAAGCTGCTTCTGGTGTCAGCGAACCAGAATTGCCGATCGGCGGCAAACTCGAACCCGGAGGTGGCGGCGGTACTCTCGGTTGGTTTGGGTTCCTAGCGGGCGCAGGATTTCTGACGGCAGGTAACTGAGCTCTACTGGGCAGCGAACTCAATAGCACCAGGAGTGCTGACAAACTCAGACTTGTAGCGGTTTGAATGGTATGTTTCATCTTTCTTCCCTGGTTGCAGCCTGCCAATGAACAAGAGCAATTTAGCTAGTGGATTTTAGTTTATTTTCTCTGCTGTCCAGTGTAGCCTCGCTGTGCTGCAAAATCCACAGGTGCAAGCATAAAAATTGTGCGATCGTACTTAACTATTTTGTGCCTTGTTTGTAAAGAAAGTGTAAAGCCCGCCAACTGTTGTCAGGATTAATATCTCGTTTGAGCAAAATTATTCATACATAAGTCCGCATACAAATCAACCCGCCACAGAAAGGAGATAGGAAAAAACCACCCTGATTTGAGGTAAAATATTAGATAATTCTATCTGCAGGACAAAGACAAGTGTCACTAAAATTGGATAAAGTAATTCCCTGGGGGCGCTGCTTGGATGAATACATAGGAATGTTTAGCTTGACCTCAAGTGACCTCAAGCTAGCAATTCTTGATTGTGCGGGCGGCCCGGCGAGTTTCAATGCCGAAATGACTCGCCAAGGTAAAAAGGTAATTTCTTGCGATCCAGTTTATCAGTTTAGTGCGGTGGAAATTGGCGATCGCATCCAAGAAACATATCAAACTGTAATTGACGGTGTTAAAGCCAATTTAGATGGCTACCTGTGGAACAATTTTGAATCGCCGTACCAGCTAGGCGAAGTGCGAATGAAGGCGATGCAGGAATTTTTAGAAGATTTTCCATCAGGCTTACAGCAAGGTCGATACATTAATGCTGAGCTGCCAGTTTTGCCTTTCGAGAACGGTCAATTCGATTTAGCTTTGTGCAGCCATTTCTTATTTTCTTATTCTCACCTACTTTCCGAAGAATTTCATCTGGCATCAATTACAGAAATGTGTCGCGTGGCGAAGGAAGTCCGGGTATTCCCTCTATTGCAGAGTTTTAGCGGGGAGGAATCCGATCACTTAAACCCGATTATCACAGAATTGAAAAAGAGAAATTTTAGTGTAGAAATTCAAGAAGCTCCTTATGAGTTTCAAAAAGGCGGAAATAAGATGCTGCGAGTTAGCAAAAAAAGCTCAGCATAAAGCAAGCCTAACTTATTAGGCTGTTATGGAAACCAAATAACAGCCATTAATTCGCCAACTATTATCAAACTGTTTTTCCATGAGATAAATGGCTCGGATTGGGATGCCTTCCGAGTCCAGCAACAGCACCGGCTGAGCGGGAATTCCTTCTACAGTGGCGAGGTTTTCAAATAATACCGATCGCGGACGGTAGACAGCTTCATAGGCAATTTTTACCATCTGCATAAAGTTTTCTGCTGTGCGAAACTGCTGCTGAATGCCGGGAGTCGCGAAGGAAAAAGCCCCAGCAGCATCGTCTTTTTGAAATGCTTGCAGTTGCTGTTCTACGACTGAGCGAATGGTAGCGCGATCGCTGTCACTGATGACCATATTTTTAAGGATTTGTCAAGAGATGGGAGTGTCGAATAGTTACTATTATAGCGCTCCCACTTAAAGGCGATTTTGTGGCGGGATGGCTGGGAAGCTGTCAGGGCGAGAGAGGTTTATTCAAACCCCCAGCGGACTACAGACATTAGTGGTAAAATTGGTTAAAGACTTTAAGAATTGTCGAAATGTTAAGCAGCGCCGCATTGAGGAAAACAGGGTCGGGGTGGGAATTTGCAAATGAAGAAGCCTTAGAGGATTTTGTCGAAGTTCACTTGCAAAGTTTGCTCGGTTTGACAGTCATCAAGCGGCAATTCACTGTCAACGAGCAAAGATGCGATATTATAGCGGTGGACGAGAATAAACGGTTAGTTGTGGTGGAGTTGAAAAACGGCGAAGATAGATATGTCGTTCAGCAGTTAACCCGTTATTACGATGCTTTGTTGGAACACAAACCTTTTGCTGATCGCGTGGATTACCAGCGACCAGTTCGCTTAATAGCAATTGCGCCAAAATTTCACAGGGATAATTTTACAGACAGGAAGTATCACGGGCTATTTTTTCAGTTTTTGCAATTTGCTATCGTTCCTGACGGGGAAAAATTATATTTACAATTGAAAGATGTAGATGCCGAACATATTGCACGAGTAGAGATTACATATCGAGAACAATACAACAACGAAACTCTATCTGAACCGCCAAGGTTGCTTTTAAAATTTATCCAAGAATGTAATGAAACTGAACGCGAAGGAGTTTTGAGCGTTCGCAGACAGATTCTCGGCTGTGATAGACGGATCAAGGAACTTACTGATTCTAGTAGTATTAAGTATGGTTTCGGCAAAAATAAATTGATTGCTGAAGTTAGATTTGATGCCAGACGAAATAGCCCTGCAATGTTTTTATGGCTCCCACTTCCCAGAGGATACAACAATAATAAAATCCTAGCTAGAATGAGAATTTGGACGGATTGGGAAATAGTCACAGATACAGGTTATATTCGGAAGGGAATTGGCATAATGGTTAATGAGGATGAGTACAAACTAGGTAGGGTTTCTCCTTCAGCTAAGTTAATGCCTGATACCTCCTATAGGGCATTAGGTGCCAGGGAGAAATTTTTGAACGATCCAGCCTACAGAAAGAATTATGTTATGAATAATTTGGCATTTTATGTGAGCAAGTATGGACGAAACTACCGTCACGGTTCGCCCTTAGCGATGTCCATAACATACTATTTCAAGATAATTGGAAAAAGTGACGAAGCCACTTCTTTAGAAAGAATAGTTAATTTAGCTTTAGAATCAAGATTGGTAAAACTCTAAGGAAGAATTAACAAATCCGATGGCGCCCCATCACCCCTTACCCAATTCATCATCCATCTGCGTCTATCTGCGTGCATCTGCGGTTTAAAAAAATCTCATCAATAGATTCGCAACAAATCCAATTACCAAACTTTGATATAATCTTAAATCAAGAAGCCAAACTCAAACCAACTCATGCCACAAACAGTCTGGATCGCACGACACGGAAACCGCATCGACTTCGTTAACCGGGACTGGTTTCTCGCCGCAGAACGCCGCTACGATCCTCACCTTTCCGAAGACGGTCACGTTCAAGCCAAACAACTAGCCAATCGCCTCAAAGGTGAAGGAATTTCTCATATTTTTGCTTCCCCTTTTCTGCGAACTGTCCAAACAGCAAATCACGCGGCAGAAGCTCTCGATTTGTCAATTAAACTAGAGTGGGGATTGTGCGAATGGCTGAATCCGGAATGGATGACAGAAATGCCGGAAACTGAGTCCGTCGAAGCTTTGTGCAGGCGTTTTCCCAGGATTGATGATTCCTACAAAGGCGGTATTGCTAATTATCCCGAAACTGGGGAAGCTTGTCTCAAAAGGGCGGGGGAAACGGCTAAACGCCTCGTGGCTGAGTTTCCCGAGGATATGTTATTAGTAGGTCACGGTGCGTCGGTTTTAGGCACTGCGATCGGGCTGGCGGGCTGTGCAGAAACGGAAATTAACGCTTCTTTGTGCTGTTTGGTGAAAGTGGTGCGGGGTGAGGGAGAATGGTCGATCGCACTTAATGGCGATACTTCTCACCTGACTGACTCTGAAACCGTGATCCGCTTTAATTAAAGTTGAGATTCGTGCGAAAAACCGCATTTTATGCTATGTGTGTAAGGTGCGCGGCAGAAGAGAACCCTACGTTAATCTGATTAGTCCGAATCTGGGTGTTATTGTTTAATCTCGATCGCACATTTTAAATCGAAAATCTTAAATCGGTATGGCAGGACACAGTAAGTGGGCGAATATTAAACGCCAAAAAGCTAGAGTTGATGCCGTTAAAGGCAAGGTTTTTGCTAGAATATCTCGCGAAATTATTGTCGCGGCCCGCAGCGGAGTTCCCGATCCCGCTGGCAATTTTCAACTGCGGACGGCTATTGAAAAAGCCAAGGCGGCGGATATTCCTAATGAAAACATAGAAAGGGCGATCGCCAAAGGTGCTGGGTTGGCCGGGGGAAGTTCCGAATTAGAAGCTATTCGCTACGAAGGTTACGGCGTTGGCGGGGTTGCTATTCTAATTGAAGCGCTGACAGACAATCGCAACCGCACAGCGGCTGACTTGCGAGAAGCTTTTACTAAAAATGGCGGCAACTTGGGCGAAACTGGTTGTGTGGGCTGGATGTTTGACCACAAAGGAGTTTGTACGGTACGCGGGCCGATTGATGAGGAACAATTGTTTGAAGCGTCGCTAGAGGCGGCTGCGGAATCTTATAATTTGATATTAATTGATGAGGATACTGAAGGTGCAGAGGTATTTACAAGCGTCGCTAATTTGGAACAATTGGCTGATGTTTTGAAACAAAAAAATTTTGCAGTTTTGCAGTCGGAAACTCGCTGGATTCCCAGCAATACAGTGGAAATAGACACTCCTGAAAAAGCTCGATCGCTCCTTAAGTTAATGGATGCACTGGAAGATTTGGACGACGTGCAAAGTGTGACGGCGAATTTTGAAATGACAGATGAATTGATGTCTTTGAGTATGGTATAACGATCTAAATCACCAGATTTTTGCCATCCGCAAGACAAATCCCGGTAACTCTGGATCTGCGCTGACTGTTTCAGGATTATCCAAGATTTCAGGTTCGCGATGGGGACGGTAGATGTAGACTTTTCTGTTTTTGCGATCGAGCAAAAAGCCGAGTGATACACCGTTCTCAATATATTCTTCCATCTTGTTTTGCAATCCGTTGAGACTGTCACTAGCAGACCGCAATTCAATCACAAAGTCTGGACAAATCGGTGCGAATGAGGCTTTTTGTTCTTCTGTTAAGGCATTCCAGCGCTCTAGTTTAATCCATGAGGCATCGGGGGAGCGGGTTGCTCCATTCGGCAAGGTAAAGCCTGCACTGGAGTCAAACGTTTCACCTGTGCCATCTTGTTCTGCCCAGTTTGCAAGTTGCTGAGCAATTTTAATGTTGCGATTCCCTGTATCTGAAAACGCTGGTGACATAATGATAACTTCCCCACTGGCTGTACGCTCAATTCTCAAATCGCGATTAACTATACAGAATTCATAGAACTGTTCAACAGTCATCGATTGGATCGCAGGGAAATTGACCGTCAGTGGGACGCTTTCCGTTTGAATTAGCAGCGTCGTCATGGTTTTTCCTTTTTTTGGTGCAGGGGTGATAAAATGCCTTGAGCTTATCATATCTTAGCTTGGCGATCGCAAGTCTTAGTCGATCGGCGAATCGGAGGCTTGTATCCGTTTTTGGGCGGTGTCAATAATCTTTTTTCCCAGTCAGCAAATAAGTAACCATGTATCCCTTGCCCTTAATTTGAATGGCGCCGCGCTTCTGAAAAGTATATTTATGTTTTAATATCTCGTAGGTTTCGGCGGTGACTTGAATGCAGCCGGTAATCCCGTGGGATTCCATGCGCGAAGCAATATTTACTGTGTCGCCCCAGAGGTCGTAAATAAACTTTTTTAAGCCGATAACGCCGGCAACGACAGGGCCACTGCTAATCCCGATCCGAATGCTAAAAGGTTCCGAATGTTCTAAACTCAGGAGCCTAATTTCGTGCAGCATATCGATCGCCATGTTCGCAACCGCCTCGGCGTGATCGTCTCGGGCTGTAGGCAAACCGCCGACAACCATGTAAGCGTCACCAATAGTCTTAATTTTCTCCAAACCGTGGCGATCGGCCAAGTGGTCAAAAGCCGAAAAAATATCGTTGAGTACTTCCACCACTGCCGTCGCTGAAATTCTCGACGAAAGCTCTGTAAACCCCACAATGTCGGCAAACATCACAGTTACTTCCGCAAAACTTTCGGCGATATTGTGTTCATTGTCCTTCAAACGCAGGGCGATCGCTGCCGGCAAAACGTTTAGCAGCAGTTGCTCGGATTTAGCTTGTTCGAGTTCCAACTGTAGGTAAGCAGCCTGCAACTGTTCAGCTTGACGAATTCTTTCTCCGGCTAGCTTTTCGATTTGCGCGGTGCGACTCAAAGATGTCAGCATATATGTCACCGGAATCAGAGTCCACAGCATCCCCATCGTCAGAGTTCCCCAAGAGCGCCAGTGCTTGCGAAGCCGGCGAATTTCCGGCGTTGCCGACACGTACATAGACCACTGGCGGCCGCTAATTTTCAGCCGCCTTCTGCAAGCTGTATAGTTCGGGCCTGGATTGTCAAGAATCGGGCAGTTTTGCAGGAGAGAGGGTTTCGCAGCGGCTGATGCTGGAAGCACTTGTTGGCTGGCGGATTGGAACTGCACCGCAAATTGCTGAATTTGTCCGTTACCAGGCAGATTTTTGAGAACCGGATTCCCCGTTTGCGGTAACAGCGACCCTGCTTCCTGCTTGTCTGGAGCCTCGCTAACGAGATAAATATTGAGGTAGTCGGTATTGCGTCCTTTTAAAGAGGTTTGGAAAATATCTTTGCCTCGAAATACGCCCAGAACAAATCCTTGTAGCAGTTGGCGACGGGATTCCAGGGTAGTCGGTTTACTGCTGTTTTCGTAAATCGGAACTATAGCCAAAAGACCCTGTTCCGGGGAATTGCCCTGAGTTAAGCCGATGTAGTTGGTGACAATCATTTCTCCTGTATCGCGCCCTCGATCGAGCGCGGCGCGGATTTCTCGGTGGGAGGCGAGGTCAAAGCCTAATGCTGTCTCGTTTCCGGCTGGTGGTTCGACGTAGAAAGCCGGGAAGTATTCGGAACGCTGGAGGGCCTTGCGGAGTTCTCCTCGCGGGCCACGCTCTGTAATCTCGAAGCTGGGGTCGGTTTCGGTTCTAGCTTTGGTTTCGTAGTTGCGCCGCTCGGAATTGGGGACGCGGGGGGCCCAAGCCAAGAGTTGCAGGCTAGGGTGGACGGATAGGGGACGGGCGACAAACCGGGCAAAAGAGGAACGCTCGACGGTGCTGAAGGCTTTCATGTAGTCGCTGAGGGCGAGAACAGTATCTAAGTCGGAGTTGAGCTGGCGTTCGATGCCGATCGAAATATCGTCAATGCGGCGGTGCATTTCGTAGTCGCGGCGCTTGTCTTCCCAGTCCCAAACCAAGGCGAATGTCAAAACCGACAGCCCGACACCCAAAGCCAGCGTCAACCCGGCTGGAATGTAGCGAGACCAGGATAAAGGTAGTTTTTTCAGCATAATTGCCTAGCGAATAAGGGCAGCAGATTAGCACACCGCTGAGTGCGATTTGTTCCGGCCTCTGAGTGCGGTTAATTCAAAACCCTGATAACTCAAGCACCGACGGCAATTGGGAATTAAAAGTTAGATATTTAAACCTTTAGATTAATGGAAGATCGCTCAGCAGGGGATTTCAATCCAAAATTCCGCTCCCTGTCCGGGCGCTGAGATGCACCGCAGGCTTCCCTTATGTTTTTCTACCACAATTTGATGGCTGATGGATAATCCTAAACCAGTTCCAGAGCCTACGGGCTTGGTGGTGAAGAACGGGTCAAATAGCCGCTTGCGAACCTCTTCGCTCATTCCCGGGCCACTGTCGGCGATGCAAATTACCATGCGATCGCAATCACTGAGCTGGGTTTTACTGTGGCTTTTCAACCCAGCTTTTTTCATGAGGGTCCGAATCACGATCGTCCGAGGTTCCGGTTGGTTTTCTAGAGCATCGATCGCATTGCTGATAATATTGAGAAATACCTGGTTTAACTGCCCCGCACAACAGTAAATTTTTGATATTTTTCCGTATTCTTTAATAATTTCAATCCGGCTTTTTTTACTTGCCTGATGCAATCTGTGCTGCAAAATCAACAGTGTACTGTCAATTCCTTCATGAACGTCTACTAACTTCATTTCTGATTCATCCAGCCGCGAAAAGTTCCGCAGCGACAACACAATATTACTGATTCTTTCTACTCCTACTCTCATAGAATTTAGCATTTTTGGCAAATCTTCCTTCAGAAAATCTAACTCTAAGTCCTTAACTTTTTTAGCAATCTGAGGCCCTGGGGACGGATAGCATTCCTGGTAGAGACTTAACAGTTCAATTAAATCGTGAAAATAGTTGTAAGTATGAGAAATATTGCCGTTAATAAAAGTGGCAGGATTGTTGATTTCGTGGGCAATCCCAGCCACCATCTGACCGAGACTCGACATCTTTTCGGATTGAACTAATTGGATTTGAGCGTTTTGTAGTTGTTCGTAGGCTTCTTGCAATTGGGCGGCTTGTTTTCTTAATTGAGATTCGGAAGCTTGGAGTGCGGCGGCGGAAATTTTGCGGTTCGTTATATTTTCAATCATCCCTAAGTTGTAAATAGGTTTTCCTTCGCCGTCTCGAATCAAAGTAGCTGTCACATTTACCCAAACAATTTTACCTGTAGCGGTAATCTGGCGCAGTTCGATTTGATAGTGAGTAATTTCTCCCCGCTCAAGAGAATCAGCAACTTGGAGATTTTTTGGATAATCGTCGGGATGCCCAAGTTCTATAAATGTTTTGCTCAGCAATTCTTCGGCGGTATATCCCAGCATTTCGTAGTAAGTTTTATTAACTCGCACTAACTTGTTATCATCTAAATTAGCTAAGTAGATAGCGATGGGTGCATCTTCAAAAATTGTGCGAAATAGTTCCTCGCTGGCCCGGACTTTAGCTGCTAGGGAAAGCCTATCGGTGATGTCTTCAAACGTAGACAAAATACCGACAACATTGCCGGAATTGTCGTGTAAAGGTATTTTATTTGTATCCAGACAGCACTGGGTGCCGTCAGCTTGCATTTTGGATTCTATAATGTGATATTCTGGGGTGTTGGTTGCCATGATACGGCGGTCGCAGGCTCGAAAAAATTCTGTTTCTTCCGGCTTCCAAGGCATATCGAAGTCTGTGAGACCGGCGATTTCACTGGGGTGATTGAAACCTGCGACTTTGGCAAAGTTTTTGTTGCCTCCCAAGTAAACTAAATCTCGATCTTTCCAGGCGATTAACTGAGGGATGTTATTGATTACCAACCACAGCATTTTTTGGGATGTTTCCAAGGCTTCCGTGCGTTCTAGGACGCGCTTTTCAAGTTCTTGATTGGCTTGTTGCAGGGCGATTTTTGACTCGCTGAGGGCGATTTCTGCTAGCTTGCGATCGCTAATGTCGATTGTCACCCCCTCCCACAGTATATCGCCGCCCGGTTGCATTTCGGGGCGGGCAATGCCGCGAATCCATTTCACTTTTCCCGATCCGGTTACGATCCGCCCTTCATATATCCAAGGTTTGAGAGTTTGGCCGGAAGTTGCGATTGATTCTAATAGATTTTTTAGGTCTTCTGGATGCACCGTTGCCCAAATTAAATCCGAGTTTTGTTCAACTTTTTCTGGCTCTAATTCGTAGAGTTCCCAACAGCCGGAACTCACATAAATGAATTCATTTGAACCGTCGGGATGCAGCAAGTATTGATAAATCATTCCCGGCACGTTGGCGGCCATTTTTTGGAATCTGGCTTCGCTTTGGATCAGTGCTGATTCTGCAAGTTTGCGATCGCTAATGTCAATCAACAAGCCATCCCAAATAATGTTATCTTTTTCGCCAAGTTCTGGTCGCGAAGCCCCGCTAATCCACTTAATCCGATCGCCCGGAAAAACAAATCTGCCTTCCCACCGCAAAGGCTCTAAAGTTTTAGCTGAGATAGCAACAGATTCCTGGAAGCTTGGCGCATCGTCTGGATGAATCATTTCGAGCGCGGGAATAGCTGAGTTTTGGAGTACCTCTGGTTCTAATTCCCAGAGTTCGCGGCAGCCGGAACTGACGTAGGGGAATGACATAGTGCCGTCTGCTGCTAACTGAAATTGATAAATCATCCCGGGGACGTTGGCGGCTAGTTTTTGGAACCTCGCTTCGCTTTGCCGTAGTGCTGTTTCTGCTTCTAGGCGATCGGTAATATCGTAAAATGCCGATAAAATTGCGGCTTCGCCATTAAAATTAATTGCTCGCATCGACATTTTTACCCAAAACAAACTGCCATTTGCTTTCTTGAGGCAGATTTCTTCGCGGTCGCTAAAGCCGTTTTGTTTGACTAATTCTATCAATTGAATGTTGTCGTTGATATTGGCATAAAATTCAATTTGTTTTCCACCAACAATTTTTTTGTAACTCAAACCTAAACTTTCACCAAGAGCAGGATTTGCATACAAAATAACGCTGTCTTCGAGGCGCGTAATTAACATGGGAACGGGAGTCGTACTGGCGATAACGCGCAATCTTTCTTCGCTTTCTTCCCTGGCTGTTTCGGCTGCTACTCTTTTGCTAATATCGTTCTGAACTCCGATAAAATGAGTCAATTTTCCCTCATTGTCTAGGATGGGGGAAACCATTAATTCGTTCCAAAAAGGAGTTTTGTCTTTGCGATAATTTTTGAGAACTACCTGAATTTCCGTTCCCGCTTCCAAGCTGCGGCGGAGTTTATTTAATTCGGCATGATCGGTATCGGGGCCCTGCAAAAACCGGCAGTTGCGTCCAATAACTTCTTCGGCACTGTAACCTGTCAGTTTCTCAAAAGCAGGATTGCAGTAGATAATAGGTGTGTCAGGCTTAGTAGCATCCGCTATGAGGATGCTGTTGCTCGACGCTGCGATCGCCCGTTCTAGGAGAGACAGGTTGAAAGAGTCTGTTGTCATCTGTAGCAATATCCAAACTCCTTTGGAGCGGACAGAACAATAGAAAATTATAAATAGCTTGAGCCATTATTATTCTATAATTTTATTTTTAATTTAGCTTTTTTAACAAAGTCAGCAGCCCAAAAAAGCCGATGGGGGAGACGACTAATACCATTTTAGATTTTAGATTTTAGATTGGCAATGACTGATTCCATTATGGTTTGGGGCACGGGCATACAATTGCCTTTTTGCTTGAAAGTAAGTAGTATAACAGAAGGCATTCGGTACTTATCCAGAAAACAGAAGGTGAAAATACCGAAGGCGACAAGAAAACAGAAGGTGAAAACACTGATATGTTGAACTTTTTTTATTCTCCTCCTTCCATCCGGTTCATCAACCCTTTTAAATTGACAAGCTAATGCAAGAACCCTGAGCAGTTTTGCTTACTTCAATTCTGGCTTGAAAAGCTTCTTTGAGGTGCGGCATATGGGTAACGGTGAGGATGCAGGCGAAGTCGGAGGCGATCGCATTAATTGCAGCAATCAGCCGATCGCACCCTTCAGCATCCTGAGTCCCGAACCCCTCATCAATAATCAACATTTGCAAAGCCGTACCCGCCCGCTGAGACAGCAGTCTAGCCAACGCCAGCCGAATCGCAAAATTAATCCGAAAAGCTTCACCGCCAGAGTAAGTTTCGTAGGCGCGAGTACCGCGAGCATCAGCAATTAAAATGTCCAAAGTGTCAATCAATTTAGTTGCTTTTTTAGAAGCAGCAGCCCGCTGAGTAATAAATTGAACGTGCAATTGATTCGCGCTCAATCTCGACAATATCTGATTGGTTTCAGCTTCGAGTTGAGGCAAAACATTTTCAATCATTAAAGCTTGAATGCCGTTTTTACCAAATGCTTGACCCAACTCTTGATAAACTCGCTGCTGGCGTTTAGCAACTTGCATTTGCTCTTTTTGAGCTACTAGCTGAACTTGCAGATTTTCCAGATTTTGTTGCTGCTGCTGGAGGCGTCCGAGACTTCCCAAATGTTGGTCTAGCTGCTGGCGGCGGCGACTGATTTGCTGTTCGATCGCACTTATGCGAGCTGTGGGATCGGGATGTTCTTGCAATTGCTGGTTCATCGCGGCAGTTTGAGCGCTGACAGCTTGCAAATCTCGATCGCGGACTGCGATGGAATTTGCTATTTCATTAACCCGCTGCTGCACTTGCGGGTACTGCACAGTTGCCGAGCGCAATTTTTCGGCACGAGCTATCCAAAACTGCGATCGGCGCATTTCGCTGCGGACGTGTTCGTGCTGCTCCAAATTATAGCCAACTTCCGCAATGTATCTCTCTAAAGACAGAATTTGCTGCTGTATTTCCGAGCTATTTTTTTGCTGTTCTAACTGTTGCTGTACGGTGGCTAATTGAGTTTGCAAATCCGGGCGGCGGGCATTAATTTTATTCAGTTTCTGCTGAGCATCTTTGATTTGAGCTTGCTTAATTTCCGTCCACCGCAAGCGCTTTTCATCACTGCGGGCGAGGGAGTGGCTGCGATCGCTGTAATTGAGCTGTTGCAGTTGCTGTTCGATTTGCTGGAGTTCGCCCAAATCATCGGCTGCATACTCGCCGGTGCGTAGCAACCGCTCTATTTCGGCAGCGTCTTGACGCATACTTTGCAGTCGGTTTTCATCTTGGCTCAGGCTATCTAATTGTGCTTGCAAATGGCTGCGGCGTTCCCGCAATTCTTGGTAAGGCGCTAATTCCTCTTCTAGTTCGCGGTATTCATGTCTGAGAACTTGAATTTCGCGCTCGGAGACGGCTAACTGTTCGCGCACAACCCACAGTTGGTTCCAGATTTCCTGCTGTTGGGAGTGGTGTTTTGTGACTACCAAATTCCAGTAGTGTTCGTCTAAAGGTCGATCGCACAAAGGACAATTGCCAAAATTTGCATCTCGCACCATTAAAGGCGAATTCGATGGCTCGTTTTCCGCAAAATTCGACGCTTTACCTTCGCCGGCAGTTTTTTCTCCTTCATGTTTCCGCAGCAGTTGCAGTTTTTGGTCGATCTCGGCGAGTCTGGTTTGATAATCGCGGCTTTTGGCTTGCAGGTTTCCTAGAAAGTCGTGCCTTTCTTGACCTTTTTCGCGGACTCGCTGCTGATAAACTCGCTTGTTTTCCAACTGCAAAATTTGATTCGCAATTGCCGAGATTTCCTGCTGTAATTGCGGTTGTCGCTGCTGCTGCTGAACTTGCACCTGTCGGTTGATTTCGTCTAAGCGGGCGGTTAAACCGGCGCGGGCGCGATCGAGCTTTTGTTGCTTTTGCTGCTGCTGTTGTAACAGTGGCGAAACTTGCAGTTGCAGTTGCTCTAGTTCGTTGAGGCGCGATCGAACTGCTTGCAACTGTGCGAGTCCTTTATCAACCTCCGGCTGCTGTTTGAGAATCTCCAGAACATCTTTTTCATCCTGTTCTAAAACCTCTAATTGAGCTTGCAACTGCTGAATTTTGCTTTGCAAAAAGCTCAGTTCTTGCCGTTGCTGTTCTTGCAATTCCTGACGCTGATTTTGGGCTTGTTGGTTGGCTTTGAATTTGCCAGCCAGAGTCTCTTCTGTTGCTTGCAAGCTGTGGAAATACGCGATGCCTGCTGTTATTTCCTTTTCTTGTCCTAGGAGAGCTTGCAGCTCATTTTGCTGCTGTTTGGCTGCGCTGAGTTCTTGCTGCAAACGGCGGCATTCTTGAGTGATATTGTAGTGCTGTTGCTGGTGGCCGGCGAGGAGTTTTTGCCAAGTTTGACGGTTGTGGTGCTGGAGTTGCAGTTGCTGTAACTCGGTTGTGTCGGCTTGCTGCTGCTGCTGAAGCAAATCGGTTGCTTGCTGCAATTGAGTTTGTTCTGAGGCAAGAGCTTCTTTTTGTTGCAGTTGCTGTTGTACGGTTAGCAAACTCTGTTTGAGCACTTCGACTTGAGCTTTAAATTGTTTGGAAGTATCTTTGGCTTGTTCGGATAAAGTATCGTATTGATCCAGTTTGAGCAGGTTGGCTAAAACTTGTTTGCGTTCGATCGGCTTTTTGAGCATAAATTCATCAGCTCGCCCCTGTCGCAAATACGCCGAGTTGATGAAAGTATCGTAATCTAGTTTGATGTGTTCGAGGATTTTTTGCTGAGTTGTTCTCAGCCCCTTGTCTGTAAGCGTGCGAAAATTCACCCCCCCCGACCCCCCCTTACCAAGGGGGGGAGAAGAATTTAAGTTTTCTGGATCTTCATTAAGGGAAGAATTCACTTCTTCTGGCCCTCCCTTACCAAGGGGGGGAAAGGGGGGGTTTGTTGCTACTTGAAATTCCAAACTTCCCGATTGTCCGCGTCGGCGGTTGCGAATCACCCGGTATATTTGACCGCCGGTGGAGAAAGTGAAATCAACGCGCACATCTGTTTCGCCGATATGGATGATATCGTCTTCCGTATCGCTGCGACAACAGCCCCAAATTGCCCAGGATATGGCTTCTAAGAGGGAGGATTTGCCAGCACCGTTAGGCCCGCAAATGCAAGCTGTGTGCAAGCCGCGAAAGTCTAAAGCAGCTTCGCGATAGCTGAGAAAATTTTTAAGTGTAAGTTGTATGGGAATCATTTAGGCCGCCGCGCCGTACAATCTATTTATAATTAACACTATTTGTACGCTGTTGCCTAGTTATTCAATCTAGATCCAGAACAATTGTCAGTGCTTCTGCAATTTCTTCCATAATTGTATCGGACAGGGATCCGAGTTGTCGGACAAATCTTTGTTGCGAGAGGGAACGGACTTGAAAAGTATCGGCGGCGGAGAGTTTCGCCAAGCCATTTTCGCCACTCGGTTCTAGTCTAACCATCCAATTTCTCTCTGTGTATCGCTCTTTCCAGTCAGTGATGGGAACAATAACTTCAAGCAGCAAAATTCCCACCGTTTCATCGCTGACAATTACTACCGGACGGGTTTTGCCGATTTCGGCGCCCACAGTAGGTTCAAGCGTAACCAGCCAGATTTCACCTCTACGCATTAGTTTTTATCCCTGCGTTCAGGTATTCTTCCTCGGATTCAAAATAGGGTTCGCTGTCAGCCGACCACAAATCATGTAAAGCACCTCCCGGCATATAATCTTGGACTGCTGCTTCTGCTGCGGCTCTGAGTCTACGCTTTCTCTCAGCTTTGTGCTGGGCTTTTTCTTCTATTTCTTCGCGCATCATCCGCGAAGCTGTTTCGATGATTTCTAGGCGTTCTTCTGCTGTCAGATTTTTGAGTGCTGCTAAGATTTCTGTTTTGGTCACGGTTTTTTCGGGTGGTTGGTGAGAAAGTACGATCGATCCGGGAGCATCCCGATACTCGGCTACAAACGAGATTTGTGCAGTTTTTACTGTACGGGCTTGCGACCTTACGGGCAGTTGTTGGGATTTTCAACTATCAAACCCTCACTTGTTGCTGCTGCATTCAGCTCCCCGTCACCAGATACAAAAGTCATCGCAGGCAAACTGTTAGCTGTGCAAAGGTTATGATATGCCACAGCCTGTTGCTAGCTGCACAGCATCATAGCCTCGCAATCCGTAGGTTTCAGCTAATGCCATTGCAGAGTTAATAATGCTTTCGGTGAATTCTACAACCTGATACTCAGATTGTAGGTCACTCCTGAACTGATTGCACGCTGCTGTAGCATCTGTCGCGTTGATACTTATGCTGCTCGACCTTCTGGTAATTGCAGCAACAATTTCAACACTTGTAATAGCAGCAATCAATATATCGTTGTTAAGTGCAGGATCGCACAAACTCAAAACCCATGCCGAACCTATTTCATTAATGTAGCGTTTGACCAGCGCACTGCTATCTACAAAATAAATTGTCATCTAGCGGCGTTCGTCAATAATTGTCTCAGAAACAGACTGGCCCTGTACCTGAATTATTCGCCGTTCTGTTTGCTGACTCCCAGAAGAATGCTTGATTTTTTTTACTAAACCAGAAGTTAACAGTGCTTGGTGCAATTTTGTCCGTTGAGCAGTTTGTTCTTTCTGGGCCAGATATATCCCAATAGCCCGCTCTAGTTGCTGTAGTTCTAGCAGTTCCAGAGCGTCAAGCTGATTGAGGATTTTCTTGAAGATTCCCTGGGGCATAGGACTCTACTTTTTACGCTTGGCTAGTTTGTCTATTATACAACTATCAGACTTTCGCTTGCGTCACGGATATTCCGGGTTTCTGGACTTATATCGATCGCTGAAACGACCTATTATCCTTCATCAATGGGGCTTGTGCGTCCTAGACGAGTAAAGAAGCCCGGTTTCTACGAAGATTTCAAACCCTACATTACCGCTCTGTGCTTGTGGCGCACCCTACATTGATCGCATAGGCAGATTTTCCATCATCAAAAAGGGTTGACTGTATTCCTACAGTCAACCCCGCGCCTATTTATTTGTCCTGTGTTTGCTCAAACAGCAACACTACCTGACAAGATTCGGGAACGTATAGCCGACACCGACTAACAATCCCACGTCAGCTCCGTCAACAAAACCAATATTCAATCCTGCTGTTGCTGTTAAATTTGTCGTCAGCGGCACATCTACACCCCCAGAAATCAGGAAGCCAAAATTACCGTCATCCCCGGTAGTAACTATCACGCCAGCACCTGCATAGGGAGCAGCACTAATCACAAAATCCTCGCTGACTTCGACGGTCTCTTGAGATACAAAATCGAAGGTAACGGGAACTAGAAGAGTTAAGTTGTCGCGCAACAAAACAGTCGGTCTCACCGACAAATTGTTCGTCAAACCGATTTTGCTAATAATCGCAAATGAACCGTCGCCTAAAGCTGAATCTCCGCCAAAACCTACATTGCCACCAATGCCGATATAGCTGGGTCCAGAACGGGTAGCTCGGCCTGGTCGGATTTGAGTTCCCTGAGCCACTTTTTCAGTTGCTTCCGAGACAGTTGCAGGTTTTTCAGCAACTTTCGGTTGGTTTGTCAAAGCTGATGCGGAAGTGCTGACAGGATTGCTCAACAATTCTTGTGCTGTTTGGACTTCTTTTTCTTCCTTCGTTGCTGTTACTTCCAGATTATTGCTCTGGGCAACAATTGAGGTAGGTCGATCGCTCTTTTTGGCAGTCTCGACTGTTGACTGCACTTTGACACCATTATCAGCAATTTTAGCGGTTTCTTCCGACTTTTGGGTCTCAGCAGCAATGGATGTATTTTGCGCTGTTTCTGTCTCAGCAATTTCAGATGTTGCTGCTTCCGCTTTTTCGGGTGCAGCAATAGATACTTGCAAGTTGGTGGCCGGTTCAGAGGCTGCTGACTCTGCCGCTTCTGTTAGTTCGCTCCAACTGATCGAATCAATTTTTTTATTACTAGCCGTTGTTTCTGCGTCGGGTTTAACTGATGAAGTTGCCGTCGGCTCAGAAATTTGGTCAATATTTTGAGCTGCGATTGTTGCAGTTGTAGCGACATCGGGCAAGTTGCCAGTTTCAGCTTTCGCTGACATGGTACTGCAACAAACAGCTAAAGCTGCAAGATTTATTAACGCAAAAGTAGACTTGGAAAATAGACTATTCATAGAAACTCCTCAATGAAGGGTGTGTTAAAAGTGTAAGTGTTTGAGGGCGACCGTCGAGAGCTTTGCTAAAAAAAGACACAAATATGAGTTGTGTTGTTCCTAGATTGCCATTTTACCGTTGAATAGTCAACTCTCAAGCTGATTAGATTCAAGAACGGACGGTGGGTTTAGAGGCTAATTTTAATTTACAGATCGATCGGCTAAAAATCAATCCTAGGGATGATTTCACCCTTAATCCTGTTTAATTGAGGGGTCGATCGCGCGTTTCGCTTGGATTCTACAATACTGTACTTGGGGGCGCTGCACTCGCAGCCATGCCGAAAAAATCCGGTTTTTGAGGGCGCACCAGCTCGAAACCAAGAGACAACAAGCTTTCACAACTGTTTTGGCAGCCCCGCCGTCCACAGCAAGTACAGTTAATACAACGCGATCGGCTGCTGCACAGTCCATGACAATTAATGTAGAATAATACCACCGCTCCGAGAAATATTTGTGGGTCGATCGTGTCAAAATTACTGAATTTTATGAAAATTGTGTAAAATTTAGTGTTCTATTTGTAAAGTTTAGCCTTCGCTTTCGCTCAGGGTCTGACATCTCACAACAGCACGCAAGTAAACAAGTAAAAAAATACAAATTATTTGATCTCAACCTGACTTTATGAGCAAAGTTCTAGTCATATTAGGCGAATTGAGCGATCGCGACATCGATTGGATGCTCGCCAACGGCACCCGCACCCAAGTCCTCCCCGGCACAACTCTGATCACCGAAGGTAAGCCCTTAGACGCTCTGTACATAGTTCTGGAGGGAACTTTGAGCGTTGCTGTATCATCTTTGGGCGACAAAGAAATCGGAAAAATTATTTCCGGCGAAGTGTTAGGCGAAATGTCTTTTGTAGACGGGAGGCTTCCTTCTGCTAGCGTCACGGCAATTGAAGAGTGCCTCATCCTGTCAATTCCCCGGCGCCTACTAACTGAAAAACTTGAGCAAGACGTGCTTTTTTCCCTGCGGTTTTATCGGGCGATTACCAAATTTCTGTCATCGAGACTGCGGGGTACAGTCAAACGCTTCGGCGATGAGAGTGATTGTTTAATATATCAAGATCCCGACGACGAGGACTCCATCCCGCAAAATGTCGAAAATCCAGATTTGGCGGAATCGAGATTTCAATGGCTGTTGGAGCGTTTGAAGAGGAGTTGAAGGAAGAGGGAAGTTCGGCAACGGATTCGCTCGACGGATGTAACGGATTTCAGGAAGAAGGAAGAGGGAAGAGAAAGTAACACCTATTTCCAATTACCAATTCCCAATTAGAAAACATATTTTTCAGCGACGCGCCAATAGCGAGAAAAACGCTTCAAATCAATGTAACCATCGTAGCGGACAAAGGGTTCGGGTGGCAAAACTTCTACAGGGTGCGATCGCTTAATTTCCCGGCAAATATCCTGAAACCGAGGACTGGGACTTTCGGTAGTTACCACTTGATTGGCGCCGGATTCGATCGCAAAAGCGATAACTTCTGCAGCCACATCACCCCGCCGAATAACTACTGGCAACTCCAGCAAACATTCGTAAATAAACACCATTCGTTTGAGACTCAACTGCCATTCATCAATGAGCGCATCATCCCAAACCCAGATGGTCGGCGCCTCTGGGTGCGCTTGAAAAGCCGGGCCTTCAGGACTCAAGCAGTCACCGTGCAGCCAAATAATCGGATTGTTCATAAATTGCGAATTGTTGACTGTTGACTGTTGACTGTTGACAACTGACTACTGTTGACTACTGACTACTGACTAATAACTTTTTAATTTCTGCGACCTTTTTTAGGGCCTTGCCAACTTTTAGAACCGCCGCTACGATCGACCTTTTCTCCATGAGGAAACAACTGCCCTTCCAAATATTCGTAAGTCCCCTCAAAATCGCATTGCCCATACAGAGGACAATCGCGACAATAAACCGCCTTAGTGTAACGCTCCAAATTTTCGCGATTAAAAAAATAAGGTTTGTGACTAAAAGTGCTTGCTACCCACTGCCAAGAAAGATTATTGCTCGCCGGATCTCCATCTAGCAAATGTTGCAAAAACCAGCGAGCTCCGGCTTGCCAACGCACGCGGCGCCAGTGTACGAGATAAGCGGCAGTCCACATCCGCTGGTGATTGTGCAAATAACCAGTTTCTCGCAACTCCCGGCTGAAACTGTCGATGCAAACCAAACCAGTCGAGCCCTCGACGACATCCTGTGGCAGAGTTTCGCTGTAATCTTTAGCAGTGTAACCAGTTTTGTACGGTTCCCGGTCTTGCCAAATGCCGTTGCCCAATTCGGCGTACAGTCGCTGCCAATAATCCCGCCAACCCAACTCGTTGACAAGTTTCACAGCTTCTTCTGGATGCCGCACCTTCTCCAGCACGGCATCCCGGACTTCCGCAAGACTCAAAACGCCGTAGCGCAAATAGGGCGACAAGCGCGTTACCGCACCGTTGAGGAAATTGCGGGTTGAGGCGTATTTGCCGGGGTCAATTTGTTGCAGGGCTGTCTCGGCTGCTTTCCGCCCGCCTGGGGTTGGGGGTACGCTGCTGTCCCGGCCGGCGGCTTCGGGGAAATGTTCACGCACGTAGGCAATTAATTCATCGCGGCTGGCAAATTCCCGCTTCATGTCCTGACTCATTGTTTTCTCAAGCGCCTGCTATTCTTTACTCATGTTAAAGCTATTCGATCGGGCGTGCCGGATCGATGTCCTAAATTGCCCTTCACTCCTGGTAACGTACAGCTTGCCCCAGCCGTAATAGATCGTCGGATCGCAGCCAAAATTAGCATCAAAGTTCAGTACACTCAGGGATAGATATAATACCAAAATCTTATGGAAACTTTTCCGGCGCACGCTAAAGCGATCGCCAGCTTAACTAACGGACAGCTGCAAGGTACAAAACAACTGGAAAACAGCGAAGTTCAAGAGTTCGATCGAGCCATGATGCGCCGCTGCATAGAATTGGCTCGCCGTGCTCTCGGCAAAACCGCACCCAACCCCCTTGTCGGTTCTGTAATTGTCCGAGACGGCAAGATTGTCGGCGAAGGGTTTCATCCCGGTGCCGGTCAACCTCACGCCGAAGTTTTTGCGCTCCGGGAAGCGGGGGAACTCGCCGCAGGAGCGACCGTCTACGTGAACCTGGAACCATGCAACCACTACGGCCGGACTCCTCCCTGTTCCGAAGCTTTAGTTAAGGCCAAGGTGGCAAAAGTAGTGGCTGGCATGGTCGATCCGAATCCTTTGGTAGCTGGAAGTGGGCTAGCCCGGTTGCGAGAGGCTGGCATTGAAGTGGTGGCGGGAGTGGAAGGGGAAGCTTGCCAGAAACTCAACGAGGCTTTTGTGCACCGGATTTTGTACCGCCGGCCTTTTGGAATTTTGAAATATGCAATGACTTTGGACGGTAAAATTGCTACCAGTAGCGGCCACAGCGCTTGGGTGACAGGCGAGGAGGCTCGGAGCGAGGTACACCGGGTGCGCGTCGGCTGCGATGCTGTGATTGTTGGGGGAAACACGGTGCGTCTGGACAATCCCCTGCTGACGAGTCACAAGCCTGATAGGAATAATCCTTTGCGGGTGGTGATGAGCCGCACTTTGGATTTGCCGAAGTCGGCTTGGTTGTGGGAAACCTCTGTGGCGGCTACTTTGGTGCTGACTGAGCCTGGGGTTAACCCGGAATTTCAGGAATTTTTGATCGCCAAAGGGGTGGAAGTTGTGGAGCTCTCGCCTCTGACACCGACTAATGTTATGGCTTATTTGTACGATCGATCTTTTCTTTCTGTACTCTGGGAGTGCGGTGGCACTTTAGCCGCTCAGGCAATTGCTGAGGGTGCAGTTCAAAAAATTATGGCTTTTATTGCTCCTAAAATTGTCGGTGGCAAAGGTGCTCCAACTCCTGTAGGAGATTTGGGCTTTTCCGCAATGACTGATGCTTTGACTTTAGAGCGGGTTTCTTGGCGCACAGTTGGTGCAGATTGTGTGGTAGAAGGCTATTTAAAAGTTAAAGATTGAAAGTTAAAAGCGAGTCTTTTGAGTTTCTGATTTTTAACTTTTAACTCCTTTTATGGTTGAAATTCTGATTTGGAGTTTGATGATTGGCAGTCTCGGCTTGGAGGCTGCGCTTGTGGGTCTTTTGGTGAACCACGAGCAATTGGATGCGGGGCAAAAATGCGATGAGGAGGAGGAAGTTTTGACTCGGTACGAATCTCAAGAAGATAATTTTAATGCGCCTGAAAATGCGCGATCCAATGGCAATCCCCAGTCTGAACCAAATTCTGTTGATTTGACGGTTTGGGAGTACAAGATTGTGCGGGCTAGCAACGATTTGTTCCGCAATCCTGCGATTTTTCACAAGCTATGCCAGGAAGAGGCGGAAGTTGGCTGGGTTTTGCTCGAAAAGCTAGACGACAGGCGGGTGCGGTTCAAACGTCCGATCGCGCTGCGGGATGCCCCGATGCCTAATTTACCCATGTTTGACCCTTACCGCACTCATTACGGCCCGATCTCGAATGCGATGACTTGGGCTGCGACGATCGTGTTTATGAGTGCGATCGTGCTTCCTGCTATTTTGGGCTATGCTTTGGTGTCTACTACTCTAAGCAGAAGTCGCTCTAATTGGCCTCCGGCACCTGTTCAATCTTTGCCTTCTCCCAGCGGGCCAGCAACTAATAAGTGAAACCTGGGCAAATTGTCGCTCGCCCTTTTTGCAGCCTGTTTTATAGCAAGTCTAAATCATTTGTGAACCAGATGTTTCTTTACGAACCGCGAAGGCGCAAAGACCGCGAAGGAAGACAGGAGAAGTGAGGAGAAGTCGCGGTTTGTTTGAATGATTTAGGCTTGCTATATACGTTATTTTGATTTTATAATTGGGGCGGTATTACTGAGGGAGCGGCTAGCAATCTCAAGTCATAATTTGTATCGCCTTGAAATTGAGAAACGCGGACAAAATAAGTCCCCGCAGGTAAAGCCCCATTGCTGACAATTGTTTCTGAAGCCGTGCCTAAATTGTTAGACGAAGCAATAAGATCATCTAATCCAACTGCGCCGTTGCCGTTGAGATCTTGAATTAATTCAACATCAACATCTGCACTCAAACCGTCAACAGTTACACTGAAAAGGCTGGGAGTATTGAGGATGAAACTGTAAATGTCGGCTGGTTCCGCTGCTCCCACCAAATCGCTCGCCGTTTGAATTTCTGTGAGAATGCCCAGGCTTTTTGCTGCGTTCAAATTGTCGGCGGGATCGGGGAGAGTGCTCAACAGTCCTTCTTGTTGACCGAATTGAATGTAATGGTCGATCGCACTTTTAACTGCGCCGCTTTGGACTGCTGCTGCTACCAGCGGATATTTTTCTAGATAAAAGCTGGGATCGAAGAAAACGCTGGCTTTGCGGTTTTCTAATTGACCGGCTTTGAAGTAGTGTTCAAAAGGGGTAAATTGATTTGTTTGGACTGCTGTCTGAACATCTGGGTTGCTTGCTAAATAGAAACCAACATCGAAGAAAGGGTTGGGGTTGCGTCGTTCAAATTGACCGAATCTAATAAAGTGATCGGCTGCTGAAAAGCCATTGAGTTTGGCTGATACCGCTACATCTGTATTGGTGTCTAAATAATAGCTGGCGTCGAACAGGGCATTCGGGTCGCGATTTTCAAATTTGCCAATTTTTCGGTAGTGATCGAAGGGACTCGATACCGTGCCTCTGGCAACTGCTACGGCCACATCTGGGTTGTTTTCGAGATAAAATTTGCTGTCGAACAGTGTTCTGAGGGTTAGCATTATTAAAAAAATCTCTCTGGACTTTAGTCTGGAAATTGCACGATCGAGAATCCAGTTTACATCAAAGTTTTGTTTTGTGAGGATGTCTTAATTATGGCTAAATCTGGACTGATGGCAATGCTGCGCCGCGCTGCGAGTATTGCTCAGAAATCAAGGGAAACGGGCATTCCGGCTGATGAACTGCTGGGGATGCTGAGCGCTGGCATTCCCAATTCTCCCATATCTCGGCGCCGCTTGCTGCACGGAGGTTTAGCTGCTGCGGGGGCTGTGGCTGCTGCGACTTTTACCAGGGAGGGAGGGGGAGCTTTTGCTCAACAGGGCGGACGATCGCCGATTTTGGTTGTGGGTGCGGGGATTGCGGGTTTGACGGCGGCCTATCGCTTGCGCCAAGCGGGCGTGCGCGCCGATATAATCGAGGCAACTAACCGCGTGGGGGGGCGGATTCGCACTATTCCCAAGGTGGCTGGAACGCTGATTCCGGCGGATCTGGGGGGAGAATTTATTGACACCGGCCACACTAATTTAATCTCGCTGGCGACGGAATTGGGTTTGCGGGCGATCGACTTAGCCCAAGTGCAGAGTGGACTGGTGAAGGATACTTTTTTCTTTCAAGGGCGCCGCTTTTCTCTTGAGCAAATAATCGCAGATTTTGCGCCGCTAGCGAGTAAAATTACTGCTGATTTGGAGGCGGTTGGCGATGAAATTAGCTATCAAGATTTTACAGAAGCAGCGGAAAGATTGGACAATCTTTCGATCGCTGAATATGTAGATCAAGCTGAGACTAGCACGATTGTCCGGCAGCTACTCCGCATTGCTTATACGGGAGAATACGGTCGAGATCCTGAAGAACAGTCGGCGTTAAATCTGCTGTTTTTAATCGGTTCTGAACCGGGCAGTTTTGAATTGTACGGCAACAGCGATGAGCGTTATCAAATTGACGGGGGTAATAGTCAAATTATCAACCGTTTGGCGGGTCAATTGTCTGGTTCGATCGAGGCGGGGACGGTTTTGGAAGCGATTACTCTTTTGCCGGATGGCCGCTATCGGGTAAATTTGCGATCGGGACAAAGCGCCTTCGAGCGCACTTACGAGCGAGTTTTGTTAACTTTGCCGTTCAGCACTCTGCGAGACGTTAAAATTAACGTACCTTTGCCCCAACCGAAGCGTAGGGCGATCGAGCAATTGGGTTACGGTACTAATTCTAAGTTAATTACCGGCTACCGCAGCCGAATTTGGCGGGAACCTTATCGATCGACTGCTTCTGTTTATAGCGATTTAGGATTCCAGAGTACCTGGGAAGCTACGCCTTTTGTTGCTACTCCTAACGGTTTAGTTACTAATTTTACAGGAGGAAAGCAGGGTTTGTCGATCGGTGCCGGAACTCCCGAAGACCAAGCACAAAGATTTTTGAACCAATTTGAAAGAGTTTTTCCCGGAGTGAGAAATTTGCGATCGGGCAAAGCTGTGCGAGCTTATTGGCCGGGAGAACGCTTTTCTAAAGGTTCTTATTCCTGCTATTTAGTCGGACAGTGGACGCAAATGTACGGGGTTGAAGGCGAACGAGTTGGCAATTTATATTTTGCCGGGGAACACACTTCGCTGGAAAATCAAGGTTACATGGAAGGCGGTTGCGAAACTGGACAAAGGGCGGCTGTTGAAATTTTGCAAGACTTGGGTTTGATACCTTCTGCTGATGCTTTGAATGCTCGAACTGCGAGCAATTTGAACAATCGCCGTCCCAGCCGGAAAGTTCCCGGAGCGCAGAATCTTAGGAATAGGAAGCCGAGTATTAGATAATCTCCCAAGGTGCGTATTTAATGCTTGTTTGCCGTTGCTCCTAGCCCGTGCATCTAATTCTTGTGGGGTGGGCTTGTAGCCCGCCCAAAAATACAATTTAGATGCCCAACAGCTTAAAGCCATTTTACTGATTTTAAATCGGAACTTACCCCCTGCGGGGGTAGTTCTGTGGGCTGTATTCTTTGTCCCGTCTCGGTTTTAGCGACTTGACTGCCGACAAACCGTAGTCATGTATTTAAGATTTTCTCAATATTTAGGGCGAGAGTATTGTTCTATAGATGAATTTAAGCAAAAACCCAGCCACATAAGGGTTGTAAGAGATTGTAGTCATCTAAAAGACTTGGACGCTCCGGGCAAGTCTCACCTCGCAATGGTTTCACACGGAACTTACCCCGTGTGCGGGGTAAGTTCCGTTAAATCAGTAAAATTACTGATGTTTGAGATCTGTCATCTACCTTAAGATAGAAATCATGAAGTTATCCGAGCATCATTAGGGAAGTACCACGGGAGCATCACCCATACCAGGTGTCGCTGATGGACATGAATGATGAGAATTGCCCCATCCGCTACAGGTAGTTTCCACCAAAGCACAATTTTTCCTACCCATAAGAAAAGATGAATCAATTGAAGCAGTCGGTAAAGCAGTTTTGGTCGATCGCAAACCCCTACTTCTTTTCCAGAGAAAAATGGGGAGCTAGGGGGTTGTTCGCCCTCATAATGTTATTAATGCTAGGTTTCAATGCTGTGGGCATAGTCCAGAGCTATATTATGCGGGACTTGATGAATGCAGTCACGGGAAAGAATGTTTCAGACTTCTATAAGATGTGGCTGATGCTATTGGGTCTGTTTGCCATATTCACGCCCATTATGGTTTTCTTCTTATATTCGCAAAATGTACTGCAACTCTACTGGCGAAAGTGGCTAACGAATCACTTACTGAAGAAATATTTTAGCAATCAAAGTTTCTACAAAATTAAGTTCAATGATAAGGTTGATAATCCCGATCAGCGTTTAGCTGAAGACGTTAATTTGTTTGTTAAGCAAAATATTGATATTTGGGGATTATTATTCAACCAAGTTGTCACAATAATTTCTTTTCTCGGCGTTCTCTTTACAATTGACAAGGCACTGACTTTAGTTGTATTTATACTGGCTGTTTTTAGAACTGTTTTCACTATCTTTATAGGTAAGAGATTAAGTAGATTAAAGTTCAATCAGTTACAACGAGAAGCAAATTTTCGCTATAGTTTGGTTCATCTTCGAGATCACAGTGAATCCATTGCTTTTTACCGAGGTGAAGAGCGTGAATTTAGTGCAGTATCACAGCGATTTAATGAAGTATTGAATAATTTTAATAACCTGATTGTCTTGCAGCGTAACCTTGGTTTCTTTACCCAAGGAACAGGGATGATATTTACAAATTTACCTATAGTTTTTTTAGCTCATCGATACTTTGCGGGTCAGATAGATTTTGGGCAGGTAACGCAAGCTTCTGGAGCGTTTGTGTCTATTTTAAGTGCCCTGGGCTTTATTGCCGAGAATTTTGATATGCTAACTAACTTTACCACTCAGATTAATCGTTTAGGAACATTTGATCGGGTTCTGTCCGAGCAAATGGCAGCACCTCGAGCCGGCATGGCAACGATTGATGTTGTGGAACAGCACTATCTCGCTCTCCAACGAGTTACCTTAGAGACGCCTAACTATGAGCGAATCTTAGTTAGAGATTTATCTTTCAAGGTGGGGCAGGGTGAAAGCGTCTTGATTGTTGGACCTTCTGGCGCTGGCAAGAGTTCGTTAATGCGAGCGATCGCAGGATTGTGGAATGGGGGTACGGGTTGCATTGTCCGTCCTAAACCGGAGGAAACGCTGTTTTTGCCCCAACGGCCTTATATGCTGCTAGGGGACTTACGCAGCCAATTGCTATATCCCAACACCAGCGGTCAAGTTACTGATGAACAACTGCACGAAGTACTCGAACAAGTCAATCTTTCCCATTTGCCAGAACGGGTAGGTGGATTTGATGTGGAATTGGAATGGGCTGATGTTTTGTCACTAGGAGAACAACAACGGTTAGCATTTGCACGCCTACTGCTGACTAAACCTCGCTACGCTATTTTGGATGAATCAACGAGTGCATTGGATGTGGCTAACGAGAGACGGCTCTATCAGTTGCTCAAAGAAACAGGAACTGCCTTTATCAGTGTCGGTCACCGTCCGACTTTGGTACAGTATCACGAGCAGGTCTTAAGGCTAGTTGGTAATACCAATTGGCATCTGATATCGGCTCAAGATTACACCCCCGATCTCGCCGAGTTTGCTTGAAAAATGCAATTGCCGAACTGCAAGTAATGGTCTTTACCGTATCCGCCTCAAAATTCCAGGCGTGCGATCGGGTAGAACAGAGTAACTTTTGACCGTACCTGTCCATCACTTCCCTTTTAGGAGTTTTTCAATAGCGTCGCGTGTTGCCCTAGCATTGACATCACTTGAAAGCAGTTGATAAAGACTCCAACGCAGTATAGCAATCCTAAATCATTCAGATAAATTTGTAGGGGTAGTGCCCCCGTGCCTACCCCCTCTCTATCGGGGCAACCACGGGGGGATTGCCCCTACAATAATTACGCAAATCATTTAGGATTCCTATATACTGATAGCGATCGCCCTGTTTGAAAAGATGTAGTGGAGAAAGCAGTTATAGTTCTGCTGCCCTAGTGCTACACCAGCAGATGCAACCCGCTACTATCCGCAGGGTTCGCGTGAAGATAGCGACCCGTCGTCTCAATTTAGCTGTGTCCCAATGTTGCTTGCACCAAGTTGATGGGCACACCCCTATTCAATGCCTGACTGGCGGGAGAATGCCTTAGCCAGTGCGGCGAAACTTTCCCCTCAACCTCGACCCGCTTGCCGGCAGTCGCTAGAATTTTGAGAACGTGGGATGGGGTCAAGTGCTCTCCTTTCCTGCTCAAGAACACCACAATCAGTTCTAACGTTTTTGTCCTGGGTTATCTTGAGTAACGACCATGACTTTACTTTACTTTCTAAAGTTTGATGTCTTATTATAGCACAATGCAGCGTGAGTGCGACACCCCCTAAATATAGATATGCTAGCCTAAATTTTAGCTGTCTAGTATTGTAGAATTCATTTCCTAACTTGCCTAAAAAAGCATGATTTATTTACATTTAACAGTAGCTTTATCTAGTTTACTAATGTCCCCGATATCAGCTCGCCTTTTGATTGCAGACGCTACAAATACAATTGCCCAAAACTCCGAAATTGACGAGCCGTTTTGCTACATGAAAACCCCCGACGGCAAAACAATAGACTTAGGCAAGTTGTGCGAGAAACAGCCAGCTTTAGGAACTTCCCAAACTTGCATTCCCGGTTCCAACATTGCTGCGAAGGTGTCAATTGCGGCGACTAATTATGACGGCAAGTTTTTTAGCGGTCAAGTCCTTAATCAAGGCTGCAAAATAATCAAGAATGTCAAAGTCAATTATGAAGTTTTGGACGAGTCAGGCAATTTAATTGACAACGGATTTATCTACGCTGAACCAGTTACTCTTGCACCCGGACAGTCAGCCGCCTTTCGGGGTGCAGTTGTCGCGGGGGCTAAAGTACAGGCTACTCATGCCGACGGTCAGGAATGATTTTAGATTTTAGATTTTAGATTTTAGATTGAAGAATTGGATAGTTAACCCACGGATGAATCCGGGGGCTTTGTATCCCGGATGCTTTCGGTGAAGAATGATTGTGGAGATTTGCCCGATCGCTGTTATCATGTTTTGGCTCAGATATCTCTATGACTTACGCAGAGATCCCCCTAAATCCCCCTTCAAAAGGGGGACTTTGAATAATAATCTTGTCCCCCCCTTACTAAGGGGGGTTAGGGGGGATCGAAGTTTGAATATTCTTGCAGAGATCCCCAAAAACAGAATTTGCGAGGGCAAAATATCTTGAAAACTCGATCGACATACTGGCAAATCTTACCCTACCTCCGTCCCCAAAAACAAACCATCGGTAAAGCATTAGCTTGTACCGTAGTATTTACCGTATTTTGGCCGATTATAGCGTGGCTGGTTGGCGAAACAGCCAAATTTATAGGTAAAGGAGATTTACAAGGGTTCGCTCAAATTGCTGCACTCAGCGCCATTATATTTCTACTTCGCGGTACAGCCCAGTACGGTCAAGATACGCTGATGGCAAAAGCAGCTTTGACTATTGCTTTAGAAATTCGCAAAAAAGTCTACTCCCACCTGCAAAAACTCAATCTCGGCTACTTTGAAACTGCCAAAACCGGAGACTTATCCTACCGCCTCACCGAAGATATTGACCGCATTGGCGAAGTGATAAATAAATTTTTTCATCAGTTTATTCCTTGTATTTTGCAGCTAATTGCGGTCTTGGGATATATGATTTATCTCAACTGGCAATTAACCTTGGGTGCATTAATTATTGCACCGCTGATGGCTATTTTAATTGGTTGGTTTGGCGAGAGATTGCTGAGTTACTCGCGGCAAAGTCAAAATCGCATCTCTGATTTATCCGCTTTGCTGACAGAAGTATTTAGCGGCATTCGTTTAATCAAAGCATTTGTGGCTGAAGACTACGAAATTGCCCGCTTTGCAGAAGAAGCAGAACAAAACCGGCGCGCTAAGTATTTGTCAGAAAGAGTAAAAGCACTTCAGTTCGTTGTAGTAGGCTTTTTGGAAGCGATGAGCGTGATTTTGCTTTTTTTCCTGGGTGGTTGGCAAATTTCTCAAGGAAACCTCACAGGTACTCAATTTATCAGTTATATCGCAGGGGTGGCACTTTTAATTGACCCGATCGCTATTACAACTGCTAATTACGGGGATTTTAAGCAGGGAGAAGCTTCTAGCGATCGCATTTTTGAATTATTAGCAATTGAACCCGCTGTAGTCGAAAAGCCTGGGGCGATCGAACTTCCCCATGTTACCGGAAAAGTCGAATACCGCAATATTAATTTTGCCTACCCCCCTCAACCCCCCCTTGATAAGGGGGGGCAAGGGGGGGTTCCGATTCTGCAAAACATGAGTTTGTTGGTGCTTCCCGGAGAAATGATTGCTCTCGTGGGTGCATCCGGTGCGGGTAAAACTACTTTAGTAAACTTATTACCCAGATTCTACGATCCGCAAGCGGGACAGATTTTAATTGACGGTATTGATATTCAAGATGTTACCTTAAATACTCTGCGGCGACAAATTGGAATTGTACCGCAAGAAACGATTTTATTTTCTGGTACAATTGCTCAAAATATCGCTTTCGGTCAATCTTATTATGAACTGAAAGATGTTCAAAAAGCTGCGGAAATTGCCAACGCTCATCAATTCATTAGTCAGTTTCCCGACGGCTATCAAACTTGGGTAGGAGAAAGGGGTGTAAATTTGTCTGGGGGACAGAAACAAAGAATTGCGATCGCCCGTGCAGTTTTGCTTGATCCCAGAATATTGATTTTGGATGAAGCGACATCGGCGCTGGATTCGGAATCCGAAAGTTTAGTGCAGGAAGCGCTGGAAAGATTGATGCGCGATCGCACTGTGTTTATTATCGCGCACCGCTTGGCTACTGTGCGGAGAGCCGATCGCATTTTAGTTTTGGAAAAAGGCAGAATTGTGGAATCAGGGACGCACGAGGAGTTGCTGGAAAAGGGCGATCGATATGCTGGCTACTACGCTCAACAGTTTAGTCAGTAGGCTACGTTAGAAACCGGGTTTTTGGCCATTTCTGCTGGCCTCAACCAAGTATTCTGGAAAAAACCCGGTTTCTGACTACCCGTGCGTAAGTTCGACAAGAAACCGGGTTTTTGGCCGTTTCTGCTGGCCTCAACGAAGTATGCTCGAACAAACCCGGTTTCTGACCACCCGTGCGTAAGTCCTAATCTAGCAAAAATTTCATTCAAAAGCCTCTCTCGTCTCCAAAGACAATTGATCTCTGACTAGCATAAAGCCGTCAGAAAACATATTCAAACTATCAAAAAAAGTTTTCCAAGGCTTTTCTGGTATAATCACAAAAACTTCAACCTCTTCGCCCACAGATCCAAGTGGCACTTGAATTTCAAGTTTATTCCCTGCAAGAACTTTGGTTATAATCAGTATTGCTGACTGCATAGTTTCTCCTTTTTGATGATTAATTTTCAACAGCCCCTAAAGCTTTGAGCGTGGCTTTTTCTACTTCCGTTAAACCCGTAACTCCCGTGATATTCATATTTTCATAAGGTCGATCACTTTTGAGTATTTTGAGGCACCCACCGGTCTCAATCTCCCAAATCATAATTGTGCCATCCCGACTACAACTAGCAATAATTTGATCGTTTGATTTGAAGGCAACAGAGTTAATTCTATTGGTATGACCTTGCAAAATTTTTAGACATTGACCTGTACGGATATCCCATATTCTTACCGTTCCATCTACACTTCCACTAGCAACTATTTCCCCCGAATAACTAAAGGCAACTGAACGTATCCAATCAGTATGCCCTTGCAAGATTTTGAGGCATTCACCACTGCGAACATCCCATAATCTTACTGTTCGATCGACACTTCCAGTGGCAAGTATTTCACCGTTATTGCTAAAGGAGATTCCGGGTGCCCAATTCGTATGCGCCTGCAAGATTTGGAGGCATTCACCAGTATGGATATCCCACAGCCTCACCGTTCCGTCAAAACCTGCACTGGCAAATATTTCGCCCAAAGGACTGAAAGCAGCCGAGTGTACAGAATTGTTATGCCCGTCCAACGTTTTGAGGCATTCGCCAGTACCGATATCCCACAGCCTCACGGTTTGGTCATAACCTGTACTCGCAAGTATTTCACCATTTGAACTGAAGGCGATCGATCGTGTTTCATTGCCAAATTCTGGCAAAGTATGGAGGCATTCACCACTGCGAATATCCCACAGTTTCAGTGTTTGGTCGTAACTAGCGCTGGCAAGTATTTCACCCGAAGGATTGAAGGCAACTAAGTTTACCCGATCGAGGTGTCCGCGCAAGATTTGGGGGCATCCACCACTGCGGACATCCCACAGCTTGACTGTTTGGGCGTCATCGCCGCTGGCCAGCATTTCACCGTTGGGACTGAAGGCGATCGACCTTACTTGATTGCTATGCCCTTGCAGTGTATTCAAGCATTCACCGCTGTTGATATCCCACAGCTTCAGCGTTTTATCGTAACTGCCGCTAACAAGTATTTCACCCCCAGGATGGAAGGCGATTGACCCTACTCGATCGTTATGCCCTTGCAAAGTATTCAAGCATTCACCGCTGTTGATATCCCACAGTTTTGCTGTGCGATCGTGACTGCCACTTGCAAGTAGTTCGCCATTTGGGCTAAAGGCGATCGACTTTATTTGATCGAAATGTCCCTCCAAAGTTTTGAGACATTCACCGCTACCAATATTCCACAGCTTCACTGTTTTGTCGCCGCTGCCACTAGCAAGTATTTCACCAGCAGAATTGAAAGCAACTGAAAACACGTTTTTAGTATGACCGTGCAAAATTTTGATGCATTCACCAGTACCGACATTCCACAGCCTTACTGTATTGTCGCCGCTGCCACTGGCAAGCATCTCATCAACAGGATGGAAAGCGACTGACAATACAACTTTAGTATGGTCTAGCAAAATTTTGAGGCATTCACCCGTGCGGATATCCCATAACCTTATCGTGCGATCGAAACTCCCGCTAGCGAGTATATTTCCATCGGGATTGAAGGTGACAGACATTACTGATTCGGTATGTCCCTGGAAAACTTTTAAACATTCACCAGTCTTGACATCCCATAACTCGATCGTTTTGTCATAACTGGCGCTAGCAAGTATTTTGCCGTCAGGACTGAAGGCGACTGACTCCACCACGTTGGTATGTCCTTTACAGGTCAATATTTCTCTGAAACTGCTAGCTTCCCACAAGCGAACTACACCATCAGTATCACCTGTAGCTAACAGTTTCCCATCAGGGCTAAATATTACTGACCGAACACTGCTGAAGATTTTAGTAAAATCAGAATTAGCCAAATTAGCTTCAGCAAAGTTGACGCCACGCAGCGTCGCATTTGTAAAATCAGCACCTAAAATAACCGCACGAGAAAGGTCTTTTGTTTCTAACCCCGTGCGATCGATTTTCACCAACAGCGTCGCCGCATTCCCTCCCACATAACCTACCTCACTTTCAGTTTTTCCCCGCGTTGCTTCTATAATTTCCAATAATTCCTCCGTAGCTTCCCTTACATCGAGGCAGGGCCGGCACGAGGACACCGCCCCTACCATTGGTAACAACAAATCCATCACTGCTTTTGTCAGCGGTGCGTGTCCAAAACTCTGACGGAGTTGCCCTAAATCTTCAGCAACAAATCCTTTCAAAGGCGCGATCAGTTCGTTGTTATTTCTCTTCTGGGCCTGAAGCCGACAATAATTAGACCAAGTGTATTCTTGAGGCGCTGCATTAGCATCTAAACAAGACTGTTCAGGCGCAACTAATTCGGTAAAATCTGCCGCCAAAACTCCCAATTCTGCTGCAAATTTATAAGCGACAAAAAACTCTAATAACGAACGGTGCGCCGGAGTATAATCGCCATCAGCATTACGGATCAGCATTGTCTGACCCATCATATCGTAGTGCCAGTGGTCTAAGTCTTTTTCCTCTTGGACGACGGAACCAAACAGGTTGCGAATGCGATCGGGAAAACCGCGATAATTGAGACTCATTTGGTTGGTAGACAGCATTTCCCAAGACAGTTCGCACAAAAAGTAAAGCTTATCTGCTACAGACGTAAAAGTACGTTCTGCTTTGATATCTCTCTCTATCTTCCGCCGCACCGCATACAGATAAATCCGCGACATATCTACTGGTTTTCCAGCTTCAATATCGGGCAATGCTTCCAAAATTAACTCGGTCATCACCGGGCGACGCGCTAAATCCAATAACTGCGGGTTTCCCATCACTTTTTCTACAGTCGCGGCTTCTGTTTGAAATGACAGGGCTTGCCCAATTTGCTCGTCGTTAAATTTCTCTAATTCTAAGACTTCAAATTGGGGAGTTTCGCCTGTCAAAATGGTTGTTGATGCTTGCAGTTCTGCATTGAACAATGCCCGTCCTTCCTTGCCTTCAGGAAAGTGTTCGGTACGGCAAGTGAGGATGACTTTTGCACCGGGAACGACGGTTTTTGCTAGTTCCCAGAAGTTGTTGATGGTTTCTTGCCGATCGCACTTAGCGGCCATTTCATCAAAACCATCGAAAATCAGCAGAAATTTGCCCATGCGATTGAGTTGTTCAAAGGCCGAATAACCCGCCAAAGGTATCTCGTGCTTCCGAAAGAAAAACTCGGAAAATAGCGACTCGACACTAACTGCTTTGGCGTAATCTCGCAAAGGAATTACTAACGGCAAACGCGGACGTTCTAAGCCGCGCTTTTGAGCATCTCGGTAGCGTTGTAGCGCCATCCAAGCATAGTGCATCGCAAACCAAGTTTTCCCGGTTCCAAATTCTCCTAAAACTGAAATATGTTCTTTTACTGGGTCATTCAACCACAGGTCAATATAACCTTCGATCCAGCCATCTCGTCCGTCATAATGACTCACGCCTATCTTGCGGTGAGTATCGGGATCAATTTCTTCTTTCGTACAGGCTAGCGGCACATATTTGGTATCAATTTCTCGGCTAGTAATTTCTGTTTCTAGCCAATCCAGATAAGCGGTGAAATCGGCATCTTGGTCGAGTAATTCATCGAAGGTATAACAAGCTAAATCGCGATTTTCATCTTTTTCTACTTCATCCCGCGCCGCGCGACTGATGCGGCGGGCGGTGACTAACCACCCTTCATCGGTGCGCTGTTTTTCCACCGATTCGCGCAGGGCTGAGATGTCTCTGAGTCCCGCTTCTCCGGCAATTCCGCGCACTAAAATGCGATCGTACCGATTGCGTCTGACAGGAACATTGATAATCCACTCAAAATAGTTATCTTCCGAGATTTGATAGGTTTCAAACTTATAACTTAATGTTTCAAACCAACCACGAACTTGCTGTGATAAAATAAAAACTTGAGACTTTTGAATATTAGTTGATGCTGCTGCTGCGGGAAGTGCGGGATAATCTTCAGATTCCAACCGCGCAAATTCGGTGCGAATTCCTTCGATAGTGGGGAGGCGTTCGATGCGATCCATTACCATAGATAGGCGTTTTTGCAAAGACGCGATCGAATTTCCCATCATCACATCTCCCAGCGTCCGCGTCCGCTTTGCTACTTCCATAAACACGGCGGCAAATGCCATGAATTCCCGTCTGGGGTCAATGCCTAAATCTCGAATTTCTTTGCCTAAAGCACTCTCATTCAGATATTCATCGCCTGCTTGAATTAAAATGGCTGGGCTATCGGACTCAAAAGCTTTGCGAAATGCTGATTCAATTTCTTTTTGGCGAAACAGTTCTAAAATCTGCTTGGGTTTGCCTGCGCCGTATTCTACTAAAGTATAAACATAAACTCCGCTAAAATCTGCCGGCGGAGCATCGGGGTCAAGGTTAAATCTTTTTAATAATTTGATAACTGTTTCGTTGCGCTGAAACTTGTCTTTGATGGTGCCGAAGGGAATTGTCGTCAGGAGGCTGATAACTAAGTCGAGACTAATTAGCATGATTTAGGCTTTCCTGTTTTTCCGTGGAAGTAATGCTCAAATCTAGAATCGGTAGGCTGTGTCCCTGAAATGCGCTGCGCCAGCAAACGGCTGTAATTCTATGTTAACGCATCAGCCAACTGTCGCGCACTGACAATCCGAGATTCGTACAATCCGATATTTGCCCTATTCCCACAGTAATCTAACAATCCGATATTTGCCATTTTCCCACAGTAATCTAACAATCCGATATTTGCCATCTTCCCACAGTCCGCCAGGGGTTGAAACCCCTGGCGGACTGTCGGATTATGGGAATATTTTCACCCCTGCCGAAATGTCGGATTATGGGAATATTTTCACCCCTGCCGAAATGTCGGATTATGGGAATATTTTCACCCCTGCAGCAGCGTGAGAAGGTCGTAAAATATTACCACTTTTTACTAAAAATGACTACTATAATATCGAGAAAAAACCGACACATATTGTAGTAAAGATAGCTCTAGTATTAGTTGTCATCTCCGATTTCTAAAAGTTAAAATATAGATAACTAACAAATAAATCTTGCTAACTATGAAAATACAATCGTCTGTCTTAGTCCACCTGGGATTTGGCAAATATGTACGCTCCGATCGAGTAACAGCAGTAATACCAATTGAAGAAGAACGGGGGCCTGGTCGGCGCACTTTCGTACACGTAGACGGCGAAGCAGACCCGATCGTTGCTTCGCGAGCCGAAGACACCATCATCCGCGACCTCGTACAGGAACCGCGCGAAATAACTCAAGCTAGGCAGCAACAAGAAATCCTCCAAGATTTGCTGGCAGATTTGAGCAATGTTAACGTCACCGTGCGCCGCATCAGCCGCGATGAAGGCGGACTCGATCTCGAACGTTTGGAGCGCCGCATTCGCCAAATCTTAGACGCCTAAAAATAAAAGACCGCCCGCGCGATCTTTCTTATTGTTTGTATCGCTAAAAATTTTCATCTAAGGGTTTCAATGTAATTTCGATGTCCGCTAAACCGGTGAGTTTTTCTACCACGGGCTCTTCTTCAACTCGCGGTACAAAAATAGTTAAACCTCCCGGAACGCACTCAATAGAAACCGGAGTCATGCCGATGATTTCGCCGTCTACAACCACTTTTTGAGGCGGATCGGTAGTAATCTTTACTTTTTTTGCCCGCAAATAACCGATGTCGTCGCGATCCGTAGCATTGCCGCTCAAAGCTGTTTGTAATAGGTGATAAGAAGCTGCGATCGCCCCAGCTTTATTCTGAGGCGCCACCAGCGTCACGTCCAGCAAGCCGTCATCAAAAATAATTCCTGCCGGGCCTTGAGCTAAAATGGAAGTAGGTGGCGCTGCATTCGCCACGGTGACGGCCACAGCAGTAAGGCTGATAATTCTATCTTCGGTTTCGATTTCCGCTTCAAATCTTTCTAAATTGTTTAACTGTTTAATTCCTGAAAGAATGTAAGCCAGCATTCCCCAGCGATTCTTCATTTCGCGATCGGCAAGTTCGACGGTTTCCGCCTCAAAACCCACTCCAGCTAACAAAACCATCGGCATTTCACCGTTGCAAATCGCCGCATCCACCACCCGCGTTAACCCTCCCAAAATATTTTCGCAGGCGGTTTCAATTGTATTCGGAATCTCTAAAGCATTAGCAAAAGCATTAGCCGTTCCCCGCGAAATAATTCCTAAAGGAATATTTGTGCTCACAATCGCCCCAGCAACTGCGGATAATGTGCCGTCGCCACCGCAAGCAATAATTGCCTCAACTCCTCTATCAACTGCTTCGCGGGCGATTTGATCTGCGTCTAATTCTGGAGTTGTCAGCCGAATATCTAAGTCAATAAGAGGCTCTAAAAGTTCCTGAATTCTAGCTAAGTCTTGGTCAGGGTCGCTGTTACCGGCGACGGGATTGAAAATTAGGCAAGCTGAACGTTTCATCTTTGGTAATTGGTAAGGGGTAATTGATAATTGGTAATTGCTCATTGATAATATTATGTCCGGTCAATTGGCAACAATCAAATTGGTTTGTAGTGAGAACTCCAGTCCTCATCAAACTCGCTTAGACTTAAGTTCTCGCTACAAACCTAGAACGGTGCAGTATTTGTGCTAGAGGTTTAATTAAGACCTCACAAAAGTCCACTCTAAGACTTCGCGGGGAGCGTTGTGTAACGCTTCCTTGATTTCCTGGTTGCTGTCGAACTTGACTTTATTCAAAAGGCACGCTTCGACGTTCACAGTAAACTTATCGTCTTCAAAAGGCCAAGGAGTTACAGTCACGAGTTCGTTGCTGTGCTGTACAATATCGTAGCGCTTACCGTCGGGGCCGACAGTAATTTCTAAAGCTCGTTCTCCGGCGGGTAATTCTCGACTGCAAAGAATTAATGATAGCCGATCGCACCACTGGAAAAAAGCATAAGCTGCCTTAGCATCTTCCTCAGAAATATTCAACTCTTTTTGCCATTTTTTTTGATTTTCCAGTTGTTGGTCCAAAAACTCGTCGAGTTCCTTCGACTCTCCCCGCTTTCCTTCATTGAGATAGCTCATGTGCATAGAAATCAGCATGGCTACCCACCTACCGCGATATAGGGAATTCTCCGTCATGGCTTTAATTTTAGGCAGAGAAGTTTCGGTCTGCAAGGTAAAATCAAAGGGCGCGCCCGCTTCAGTCAAAATATTTTCTTCCCACTCTTTCTCCAAATCGTCGTGATGGGAAATAGCCGCTATGGTTTCATAGAGGCGAACCGGAGATTTCGAGCGCTTCCACTGTCCGCCAAGTTGGGCCGCGAGTAAAGCGTGGGCGCGGTGGTAAATAATTTCCCACCCGGTGGCGGTTAAATTAGCAATCATGGAATTTTTGTCCTGAATTAAGTTGATACAAGTATTTTGTGCGAGCATTCGGCTCTCGATCCCCCGTAGCCTTAAAAATGGGGAAACCGGAATCGGTCAAAGCCCAGGTTTTTAAAGGAGATCGAGACTTACAGAAAAACGAAAGTTAAATCACAAAAGGTTCGATCGAGATATCCTGCCATTTCCCCTCAAAGCGTTCGACAACCAAAGGTCGGATGCGGAACTTCGGGGGACACCCATCGAGAACATCAATCCGCAAACACGAATAAGGACGGCGTTTGTGGGAACCTTGACCGCTGCGGCCGACAAATAGCAAAGATTCCGCTACCCGTCGGCTGGCTGTTTCGGAACCAGACTGCCGCGCCAACCGATAAGCTTCAGGACTCAATGCTTCCTGCAACATCGGCCCTTCCGGGCGCTGGCGGCGGAGACTGTGGCCGCTTCCCCCGCAGACAATCCAATTAATCCCAGAGTCGCCGTGTCCAGTATCCCCAGTCCGCAGGTATTCCAAACAGTGAGCGTGGCCAGTCAGCACCAAATCTACTAGCGGACGCCCCCGCGCCACCTCCCCAACTGCATCGGCCACCCCATCGAGCACCTCGCGCAATCGCCACCGAACCGCCAAAGTTTGAGCTTGATTCCACTTTGTCGCCTCTGTCACGTAGGGGGGATGGTGCAGGTAAATTACCCGCCCCCGCACGTCGGAATCGTGCCAAGAGTCAATCAGTCTTTTTTTGAGCCATTCGAGCTGTTCAACGTCGGTGGAGGCTGTTTTGTCGGGCGACAGTTGTTTGTCAATATCCATCAACATTTCGTCAACTTGCTCTAACTTGGCACCCAAGTCGTCTAGCTGTTCGTCTTCCTCGGGAATTTGGGGGTTGAGCCGATCGCACATTTCGAGCATTACCAATTTTTCTTGTTCCAATTTCTGGCGATCAAGTTCCAAATTCTGGCGCCGAATGTCGCCCTGTTTGGTTTTCGGGATCGGTAACGGTTCGTTGAAGGTGTTGGAGTCGAGGGCGAAGAAGTCGATGCCGCCGCTGCGGAAGGTGTAGTAGCGGTTGGGTAAACGGGTAAAGCGTCCGGGTTGGTAGCGGAGGCAGCGGCCTGTGCTGGTGCTGGTGGTGTAGTGGGTGTCTAGGTGGCGATCGAGTTCTCCCGGCAATTTGTGAGCTTTGAGGTAGTCCAGAAACGCTTTGGCGTAGGTATTTCCGCGATCGGAACCGTGCCAGCCGACATCGAGATCCAACTTGGCACCCAACAGCCGCCGCAGCGGCAAAGCTGTCGCTGAGAGAAGGCCGTAGACTATCGGCAAGTCGTAATAGTCGTGGTTTCCTGGTACGGGCAAAAACGGAAAATTAAACACCATGCGATCGTAGGCAATCCGAGAGGGATGCTCGCCGCCGACTATAAATTCTCGGTAGGGACGAATAAAGTTTTGCAAGTAATATTCGCTGGAACCTACGAGATAAACTACATCGCCGGTGTGGAGGACGAAACGGCAAGTCTCGCGCTCGGAGACCATCTGTTCGGCAATCTGCCGCTGGGGATTGTAGCCGCGGTGATTGCCCGTGCCGCTGTCGCCTACGACTAAAAACGAAAACTCTGGAGAGTCGGTGGTTGGAGATTCCAAAACTATCCGAGTTTGGTCGATTCCCCGATCGACGATCGACTGTTCTTGCCACCGCACCCGCTCTTTCATTTTGCGGATTTTGACTTTTATTTGCGGGTCGGAAACGAATTTCAATTCACCTCTTCTCCAAAATTGCTGAGTTCCTAGTTAATAGTGTAGCGATCGGGGAAGTTTTTACATCTCTCTAAAAGCTGAAAATCGAGGCGCGGGTACTCAGAAACCGGGTTTTGGACGAGAATACTGCCTGACAACTGATATATTGCCCCTTTCTCCATAAGCCTGTTAAGCGAGAATGGTGCAATATGTGAGACGATCGGACTCTCCGACTCCAAGGGCGATCGATCCCTACACCCTGCCCCAAGTGGGCAACATCAGATAGAACGCAGTAAACAAATATAAAATGGAAGCAATACAACTGTCTTTATTCTCAAAAGAGGAAGAACCAATTCCTGCCAAAAAGCAGAAGAAAGCAAAATTAGGGCGTTACGAACGCATCCAACGCGAACTAGAAGCAAATGACTGCGACCCCTACAAGATATTCATTGATGTTGAATCTCAGTCACTGCCAAAATCAGACTATACATTTGTAGATATTTTTTGCGGTGCGGGCGGCATGACCCAAGGTTTATTGCAAGCTGGTTTTCGACCAGTAGCAAGCGTTGAAATTAATCCCATAGCCTCCGCAACTCATACAAAAAACTTTCCCGATTGCCATCACTTGTGCGACGATATAAAAAACTTAAATCCCCAAAAGTTGCTCGCTGAAATTGGTTCGCCAGAAGTTCATGTGGTTGTAGGCGGGCCGCCGTGTCAAGGCTTCTCAGTTGCAGGAAAACGCGACCCCAACGACCCTCGAAATCGCTTATTTAGAGAGTTTGTCCGAGTTGTCTCTGAAATACGTCCTTGGTATGTTGTCATGGAAAACGTACCGGGAATATTGACTATACAAAAAGGAGCTGTTAAGCAAGCCATTTGCGAGGCTTTTGAGGAAATTGGCTATCCCCATATGTCCGTTGCTGTTCTGGAATCAGCCGCCTATGGAGTCGCGCAAATCCGCCCGCGAGCTATTTTTATTGCCAATAGATTTGGGATGCAAAATCCCTATCCGAAGCCGCAATTTTTGCCCGAACAATACAAAGCGATTGAGTCAGCAATTGATGATTTACCAGAGTATACTCCCATACCCGAAATTAACCACGAATGGACTCGTCATTCTGTTGAGTACATGGAAAGACTTGCTCAAGTTCCACCAGGCGGTTCTTTGTATGAAAGCTACGCCGATGCTTTCAAGCGACAGTATCCGGGAAAACCGAGTATGACTGTTAAAGAAAATCACGGTGGCACTCATATTCACCCTTATCTCAACCGCGTTATTTCCGCTCGCGAAATGGCTAGATTGCAAAGTTTCCCGGATTCATTTATTTTTGAAGGTTCAATGAAAAAGGCAATGTGGCAAATTGGAAATGCCGTGCCGCTTGGCGGAGTGTATCGGTTTTGCACTTATTCCCTATTTGAATGATATTGCTTTGAACAAACCTAGTAAAGTTACTCTTCCAGGCAAAGCCTAAGAATTAGCAAATAAGATATTACTGATTTTCCTCGCGACGCTGAACTTTTAATAATATATTACTGGCAAACTTTGGTGTACTTGCTTTTTCACCTAAAAAATTAATTAATTCAGTAAAAGTCTTGGGGGGATTTTTGTACTTTTGAGACTGTTGCTGTAATAAATCAACTATTGAGTCCGGGTATTCGTCCAATAAATCGCTCAGAAACTCATCGGGCGACTGTGCTATAATGTTCCAAGGAGCTAGATCGTTTTCTCTAAAATCCTTGAGATTATTGGTGACAATGATATCAGCTCCAGCAGTTACGGCTGCGGCAAGAACGTGACGGTCTTTAGGGTCATTTGTCATTGCTTCCTCTAGCCCGACAGGCACTTCAACCATCGCTTCAGGAAAAGCTAATTTGATTTGATTTTCAAGATTCTTTGCTTTCTCCTGCGAAAGCTTTCCTCCACCGATCAGGTTGTCTATTGCCTCATCGAGGATTTTCTGAGACCAATATGGTAAATACAAACCTTCATCAGCAGTGGAAAGCAGAGTATCGCGCAAATACATCGGGAACAGGACACAAGCATCAAGTACAACACTAAGTTTAGTCATATTAGAGGTTAAATTAGTCCTATTCCTCGTACAAGCCAGCTTCCTCAGTCATCTCGATTAGCTCATCCAAGAGTTGGCGGCGCTTGACTTTCCGCTGTTCCTTATAAATCATTAAATCTTGGAAAAGTATGCGCCGATGGGAACCAACTTTGATATGGGGAATTTCTCCGTTTTCCAGTAATTTTACTAAAAATGGTCGCGATACATTCAGAATATTAGCAGCTTCCTGTGTTGTCAGTTCGCGATTGTGACGCACGATGGAAATAGCTTGACCTGATGCCATTGCTTGGACAACTTGACCGAGTAAACTGTAAACTGATTCGGGAATGAGAATTTCTTCTCCGTTACTTGCCACTAATTTTAGTTGTGAAGATTCGAGGCTGAGAATCTGCTTTAATTGCGCTATTGCTTCTTTTTCTTGATCTGGAGTCAAAACCGACTCTGGGGACTCTTTTTGCTTCAACATAGCAAGTCTCTCTTGTAGTGTTTTTTGTCTGATTTATGCAGTGTTGGACGCACTTCGAGCAAAGAAACCGGGTTTTCACGAAAATATTTCGTTGCAACCGACAGATTCGCGAAAAAATCCGGTTTCTGGCTGCCCGCGTGTAAGTCTCTGGCACATACTCAGTTGTTTTTACGATAACACTTTTCGCGCTGTAAACGCAATATCCGCAACAAGCGAAATATTCAAAATTGTATGAAGCAAGGTGTGCAGTGCACTTCCTTGCAGTAGCTTGGGAAAATTAGCTTTGTATTGGCTTACGATTCAGACTTTTTGAGTATTTTTACTATTTCTTCCAGCAGTTTATCTATAGCTTGTGAGCTGTTGACTTGAGTTGCGTTGGGGAGAGATTCGGTATTTCTAATGTGCTCATGCAGATAACCATCACTTATGTTTTTTTGGATACTATATAGTCCTTTCATTGCATTTTTAAAAGACTGGGTGCCCGAATAATTATTTGCTACTTTCTGGAAGTTGTCTATGCCTACTCCAAATATAGGAGGTACATGATCCATGATTGCACGAGTAAGCATGGCAGTCGCATAATAGTTTTCATGAGAATAGCTAGTGTTTAGTTCCTCACATAATTTGATAAGTTTTGAACAGTCAAACTTTGATGGTCTTGATGAAATATCTTTTAGTTCCTGTAGTCTTCCTTCATTAATAAAAAGGGGATTAGGTGACACAGTTAAAGTTTGAGAAACCTGATTTTTAGGTTCCTGTGTACTTTCGATTTCAGATATTCCTTTAGCTGTAATCCAAACAAGACCACAATTAGGATGCAGACCAAACAAGCTATCACAAACTATAAAACCTTTCTCTTCTAGTAAGTAAGTTGCGATACTTAAAACCTCTCCTTCAGATAAGTGTGTATCCTTAGTAACATCACTAAGATTAATAGAATTTTCTGTGTTAGCTCCAGTAGATTTATAAATACAACATAGGAGTTGAAAACGCTTCTTTTGTTGTTCTGCTGCGAGGCGCCTAGTTGAATTCAATAAATACTCCGTGGGATCGATATTATTTTGAGTTACCTGATTCTTTACTTCAGCTATTCCTTTAGGTGTAATCGAAACAGGGCAATCAATCTCATCCAGGTTATAATTATTAAATCCGTAACTATATATTTTTATGAAATCCTGCGCGTATAAGTATTTGGAAATACTTATAATTTCACTTTCCGATAAATTTAGAGACTTAGCAATATCACGAATAGAAATATTTTCCTCAGATATATTGCGCTCAGTCGCTTTACAAATACAATACAAAACTTCAAGATGCTTCGGGTTTAGTTGTTCAGTATCTTGGCTATCGACGTTCATAGTTAACCTCAATAAAAGCTTAGTGCGATCGCTGACACTAATTATAACTCAGCATTGTGTCAATATCCACTACAGTGGACAAAGAGACCAAGATTGAGGATTCTGCTATGACAAATGATACTTAAAAGGCTGGGAATGTATACATCCCATTTGGGATCTATACATTCCCTTCCGGCTTAATCGCCTACATCTCCCTCAATATTTTTTAATTCCGATAACTTCTTTTCCCAGCCTGTTTGATAGGCTAGCTCCACTGCCTCCTCAGAAGCAATTGAAAAAGCATCTTCCTCATCAGGATTCTCCTGATGCCGTAATAAATTTTCTTCATAAGCATTTTTGTAGGAATCTTCATTTCCGTCTGGATCAGTCTGGTTACAAGAGTAATAATGCTCCATACAATCCACCCATCCCTTTGCATGAGCAATAGCTTCCTTTGCTGTTGAGTAGTCTGGAGTGTTGTATTTCTGAGAGTTAGTTACAACTGTAGGATAATTTCCATCAGGCTTTACGAAGCCTGCTATTATTCGGGGTGTATAGGAAACCCTTACGCAGTATACCTCTAACCTAATTTTTTCAAGAACAAGCTCAGTGTTTCGATAGTATCGATTGCCATAATTACTCATAACGAATTACCTTAATAGATTTTTCAAGTTTGCGCTTTTATTATAGCAAATTTTATATAAGGTCGAGCTTGACAAATATTCCAATTTAGAATAAAGAGTCAAGGCAGTCTTGTCCGATCGTTGGAGAGTCGGAAACTTGACGCCCGATCGCCCGAAATTCCCCATCCCGACTCAAGACCGATGCCTCGCAGATGTACAATAGGGCGATCGCACTCCCCAACGACCACCGCGATAGGCCGCTACACTCTGCCCGAAATGGGTAACATCAGATAAAAAGCAGTAAAAAACTAGAAAAAGGTTTATTGCAAGCTGGTTTTCGGCCAGTAGCAAGTGTTGAAATCAATGGTGCTTTTGTTTCAAGATGAGCATCGATCGCCAAAGAATAACGGATAATGAGACTATCACCAACATTGAGGGGAACAAGATGACTTCTCAAACGATCGAACTTTTGGAAGATTTGCTAGGTAAGTTACAGCACTTACTCCCGGAAAATCAGCAGCTTTTGTTAACTTTTACAGAGTTTTTGCTGGAACGACAGATGCGATCGATCCCCGAAAACACTTCAGTTGAAGCTGCACCTCCTCCTCCGCAACAACGAGTTTTGGGTCTGCATCAAGGGATGGGCTGGATGAGTGAGGATTTTAACGAGCCACTTCCTGATGCGTTTTGGTTGGGTGAAGCATGAATATTTTGCTGGATACGCACGTCTTGATTTGGCTAGCGATCTCTCCCCAAAACTTATCGCAACAAGCGACGAATATTATCACCGATCCAACTCATACTTTGTTTACGAGCTTGGTTAGTATTTGGGAAATGCAAATTAAGCTTCAGCTTGGGAAGTTAACACTGAACGTGTCCTTAACTGAATTGATAGAACGGCCAGCAGCAAGTCAATGGATTGCAAATTTTGCCGATCGAGCTAGCTCATATTTTTACATTAGACACATTGCCAAATGCTCATCGCGATCCCTTCGATAGACTCTTAATTGCTCAAGCCGTTGTGACTCAAATGCCTGTCTTAAGTATTGATGCTGTATTCGACAGCTACCCAGTACAAAGATTATGGTAGAGCGATCGGTTGAATAAGCTTTAACTTATAATCGGCGATCAGTAAAGAATATCGCATTCAGAATCAGAAACCGGGTTTTTACCAAATCTGCGGGCTACAAAGAAGTATTATCGTAAAAAACCCGGTTTCTGGGCCAATGTGTAAGTCCATTGGCTCTTGCATCCCCTCGCAGAGGTACAATAGGACGATCGCATTCCCCAACTCCCACCGTGATAGAGCGCTACACTTTGCCCGAAATGGGCAACATCTGGACTGAAACCGCCAAGCTTAAAACCTGGCTGCAAGTAGAAATCGCTGTCTGCGAAGCTCAAGCCGAACTCGGCTACATCCCCGCCGCCGCAGTCGAAGAAATCAAAGCTAAGGCTAATTTTGACCCGAAACGAGTCCTCGAAATTGAAGCGGAAGTCCGCCACGACATGATCGCTTTCTTGACAAATGTCAACGAATATGTAGGCGATGCCGGCCGCTACATCCACCTCGGTTTAACCAGTTCCGATGTGCTCGATACTGCTTTGGCGCTGCAATTAGTCGCCAGCGTCAATATCTTGTTAGAACGTGTCGAAGAATTGAGTCAAGCTATTCGCTATCAGGCGCAACAGCATCGCAATACCGTCATGGTTGGCCGATCGCACGGAATTCACGCCGAACCCATCACCTTTGGCTTTAAACTAGCAGGATGGCTGGCAGAAGTTTTTCGCAACCGCGCCCGATTGGTGAATTTGCGATCGTCCATTGCAGTCGGCAAAATCTCCGGCGCAGTCGGAACCTATGCTAATATCGATCCGCGAATTGAAGCGATCGCCTGTCAAAACCTCGGACTCGAACCGGATACCGCATCGACTCAAGTCATTTCGCGCGATCGACACGCCGAATACGTCCAAACCTTAGCACTGTTAGCAGCATCGATCGAGCGTTTTGCAGTAGAAATCCGCAACCTGCAACGCACCGACGTTCTCGAAGTCGAAGAATTCTTTTCCAAAGGGCAAAAAGGCTCATCCGCCATGCCCCACAAACGCAACCCGATTCGATCGGAAAGACTCACAGGGATGGCAAGAATTGTCCGCGCCAACGCCGTCGCAGCCTTAGAAAATGTTGCACTTTGGCACGAAAGAGACATCTCTCACAGTTCCGTAGAACGGATGATTTTGCCCGATAGTTCCACTGTCACCCACTTCATGTTAGTAGAAACCACAGACTTAGTAAAACACCTGCTAGTCTATCCCGAAAACATGAAACAAAACATGAACCTTTACGGCGGAGTCATCTTCAGCCAGCGGGTGATGTTAGCTTTAGTAGAAAAAGGCACCAGTCGCGAAGACGCCTACAAAATTGTGCAATCTTGTGCTCACGAAGCTTGGAACAAACCGGGCGGCAATTTCTACAATTTAATTGCTAAGGACGATCGGGTAACAGCTAAGATGACCACCAAAGAAATTGATGATTGTTTCGATCCGCAGTATCAATTGAGGCACTTAGATTTAGTGTATCAGCGCTTGGGAATTTGAGGACAATTAACAATTAAAAATGACTCAGAGAGAAAAGAGAGCGAGCGTTCTCGCGCTTGTCCCACAGTCCGCCGGGGGTTAAAACCCCCGTCTCATAGCTAAAGTCGGTTAAAACCGACTGAAAGACTCATAAAATAAAAGTTTTAGAGAAATATTTCAGTCCTCATAGCGAGGACTTTAGCTATGAGACAGGGGTTTCAACCCCTGTCGGTCTGGCGGGCTGGCAGACAACACGAAAAGCGCGAAAATTCCCCAAAATATGAAATGTAAAAACTCTATTAAATATCCAATTAACAGAGCTATGAAATTAAACCGATTTACAAAATATTTAATTGTATTCGCTCTAATATTACTATCTACAACCACCCTGAATTATACAAGATCGATTCGCGCCCAGGAGCCGCCACAAGTGCAAATTACCCAACCAGAACCAAACCCAGTATTACCTGAAAGTATTTTCATGAGTCAACTTCCCAGTGGGGCGCGACTGGTTGACATCCGCACCGTAAATCCCAACATTCGCCTCGATATCCGATACGCCACTACTAACAATTTCTTGAAACGAAAACTTTACCCTATATCGAAATGCGCCTTGAGAAGTTCTGTTGCTCAACAGTTAGGGCGAGTTCAAACAGATTTGGAAAAAATTGGATTGGGTTTGAAAGTTTACGATTGCTACAGGCCTTTCTCTGTGACTAAGCAAATGTGGGAAGTTTGGCCAGATCCGCGCTATGTTGCTAATCCTGCTAGAGGTTCGCGACACAATCGCGGTGCTGCTATTGATTTGACTTTAGTCGATCGCACTGGCAAAGAATTAGAAATGCCTACACCTTACGATGATTTTACCGAAAAAGCTCATGGAGATTATCAAGGCGGCAGCGCGGAATCTCGGAAAAATCGTCAAGTGCTTAAGAATTCAATGAAAAAACACGGATTTATGAGTATCACAACCGAATGGTGGCACTTTGATTCGGAAGATTGGCAGAAATTTGCGATTCTTGATATATCGCTTTCCGAGATTCCTTAATTCCACTATTTATTAATAGTCGCATATTTGAGGAAGACAAGGTGCTGCTGTATCCCCACAGATGTCAGGAAAATTATCGCAGTTTTACCGAAAATTCGTATTCGTATCCCCGGAAATTAGAGTCTAATTGTAATGTGTAATTGCCTGTTACTGGCACTTTTCCACTCCACTCTGTTTCATTGCCTTGATAAGGATCTCCGGCTAAAAGTTTGCCACGAGGAGTTATAATTTGGGGGAAAACTTCTTGCCGATTCCTAACAGTCATTGTTTGACCTTTTCGGGCGCGAATCCGGTAAGAGTGGCTGCCGCCGCCGATAATTCGACCTTTGACGATCGCCTCATCTCCTCCCGGCAGAAAATTAATCTGCTGGTTGACATTAGAACAACTGCTTTCGGTGCGTCTTTTCGCAACCCAACCGGGAACTGGATCGGTAATTCGCAGCCAACCGTTTTGTTCTTCGGCAACTGAAACAAAGGTATTATTTTTAAGTTTTCCTACTATGTTGCTGCCCCTTACTTGCGGGATCGATCGCACATTTAGCGGTGGATTCGGATCGCTGACTACAGCCATACTGATTTTGCAACCCGAATCTGGGGGTGTGACAACTACTGGCTCAACTTTTGGCCCAGGGACTCCTGCAACTAGCGAGGATTGAACAGCCGGGGTTTTTGCCGGTTGGGGTGGGGATTTCGGAGATTCTGCAGCCGGGGTTTGTGCTTGCAGAGATTTTGGTTGCCGAGATTCAGGGTTGTTCGTCGGCCCTGCAATCTGGTTTCTGGTGGATGCCGGGGATTCTGCAAGGGGAAGATCGGATTGTTTCATCGCACCCGACTGTATAGTTGCAACAGCCACTCCCACCGCTGTTGCCACTCCTGCTAAGCTTACTGTGATGATTTGAGCCTTCGTAAATGACATAAAAAACCCTCTCTGTATCTATACTAATAATTTTTGTTTGGGAGTTGGGGCGATCGCCAGTTAATTTACAGTGGAAATACCTAGTGCTGCCCACAGGGTCAGGATTTTTAGATAAAATTTCAGAGCCATAATTGTCGCAATAATTTGAGTAAATATATACTGGACGCCTATACTGATGGTAATCTTGCTCTGGGTTATTTGCGCGCCAATTTGCGAAGGTAAGCGTTCAGCGCGAGGTACATAAAATGTCAAAATTGATTCCTCTAAGATTACAACCGCCTCGCGATCGATTGTTGGAGAAGGTGAAGCAGGAAGTCCAAGCAGGGCTCGCGCAGTCTTTGCACGCCGCTGTACTGGCTAACCTCAGTCAAGACTCGTCGCCAACGGGTGTTAACCGCTGTTGGGATGTGGAAGTGAAAGCGGGCAACCGTCCGAGTTTTCGGCTTCCTCCCAAAGCAAGCATGGCTAAAGTGTTCGATCGCGCCGGCGGTAAATTGGTAATTTTGGGAGCCACGGGTGCAGGCAAAACTACGACGCTGCTAGAATTAGCTCGCGTGTTAGTTTCCCGCGCCCAAAAAGATGCTAGTTTGCCCGTACCAGTGCTGTTTGAACTCGGATCGTGGAAAGCAGAATCCGGGGCGATCGCAGATTGGTTAATTGCTCAACTTCAGTTCAAATACCGCATCTCTCCTGCTGTCGGCAAAAAATGGCTTGCCGAACAAAAATTGCTGCCTCTCCTCGACGGATTGGATGAAGTAGAAACCCACCGCCAAAATATCTGCATTCAAGCAATAAATCAGTTTGTTGAAAGCGAATTGAAACCCAAACATTTAGTAGCTTGCAGCAGTTTTGAAGCTTACAAAAACTGCGAAACTAGATTTCGCCTGCAAGCAGCGGTTTTATTGAAACCTTTAAGAGAAACTCAAATTCAAAATTATCTGCTAGAAGCCAGAAGTCGCGAACTTTGGTACAGCATTGAACACGAGCCGGAGTTGTTGAAATTGGCAAAAGTTCCCTTGCTTTTGAGCATGATGGCTCTGGCTTACGACGATATTTTAATAGAAGCTTGGAAGCGCATAACTTCTCCCGAAGAACAGCGCAAATATCTGTTAACTGCCTATATTCGCCACCAAATGACCGGGCAAGTCAAGCAGTATCCCAGAGGTAAGGAACTGCGGCCGGAACAAATTCGCCACTGGCTGGGATGGTTGGCCAGAAGGATGGAACAGCAAGGAATTCAAGAATTTTACCTCGATCGCATACCGTCTAGCTGGCTGCAAACCAAGGAGCAACAGCGCAAGTATCAGTTTGGAGTTAAGCTGGTGGGCGGGCTGATTTGGGTGATTTTGGGATTAATTGCCAGCCTAGTCTCCGGGTCAATTTGGGGATTAATTGCGGGTGCTGTTGCTGCGGTAATTAGTGCTTTGTTGCCGGGAATTCCGGGGATTGAAAGTTTTATATTGCGCCTGGTGCTATGGTCGAACGGCTACATTCCTTGGGATTACAAGCGTTTTCTCGATGCTGCGACCGATCGCCTGCTGCTGCAAAAAACTGGCGATCGGCGTTATCGATTTATTCACGATTTATTGCAAAAACATTTTGCTGAAATATAAATTATCGATCGCCCCTACCTGAAACCAAATAGCGAGCGATCGAATTACTGACTGCCATTAGTTCAAATTGTCTGGGTCTACTCCCAACTCTCGCAATCTTTGAGCTAATTGTTGGGCGCGCCGATCTAATTGTTGGGCGCGTTGCGCTTCATGTTTCACTTGTTCTTCAGGTGTCAAATAGCGTTTGCCATCGGCATCGTACCAATACAACCACTCTCTTGTCACCCCAGAATAATTTCCCCTTTCACAACCAATTCCCAAACCGATTTCTGGCATCCAAACAGGATTTCCTGACTGCAGTTCATACTTGCCATTGACTAACTTGTGTACTTCCAAACGCGGTTTACGGCGGCGGCGGGAAGAATAAATCACGTAATAAAGTACGCCTAAAGCTTGATATTCTTCCAATTTCGTGCTGTATTCCTTGCGATAATTTTGGGAAACAACTTCTAGCACGAACAGCGGCATGACATTTTCATCCCACACCACGTAACTGGGACGCAATTCTTCGTCGTAAAACCGTTCTACTCCTAAACTCAAGAAACCATCTGGGACAATAGCTGGCTTGTCAGGGTGATAGTAAACACCCATATCTATCCCAAAAAACCAGTCCATGCGTGACGACCAAAGTATTAGCAAGATTGCTTTTAGCAACCCCGGTATTAATTCTTGCAGTTCGTTATCCACAGGCGTTTCATCCGAGTCTGGTAGTTCGTCGGCTGAGGGCAAGTTCCTCGGCAAGTTGTACTGTAACATTGCTGCTTTCCTCAAAACTAATTCATATTATATAAACGCAAATTACTCTTGAACAAGAGAATAGTTTTTCAATGATTTGACAAAAATAGCCAAACATGATAAAGGTATTGCCAATTCTGCACGCTTTAAGTACAAAATGTTCGATCGACTCCTAGATCGACACCCTCGAAAGGTTAAGATTCTAATCTGACCCTCCTGCAATCATTGCTTCACCTCCTATGACGGAAACTTTATTGTTCAACGCCCTCCGCGAGGCGTTAGACGAAGAAATGGCCCGCGACTCCGCCGTATTCGTACTCGGCGAAGACGTAGGTCAATACGGCGGTTCCTATAAAGTCACCAAAGACCTCTACAACAAATACGGCGAACTGAGAGTGCTCGACACCCCGATCGCCGAAAATAGCTTTACAGGCATGGCAGTAGGCGCAGCAATGACGGGACTGCGACCGGTCATCGAAGGCATGAACATGGGCTTTTTGCTGCTGGCCTTCAACCAAATTTCCAACAACGCCGGAATGCTGCGCTACACATCCGGCGGCAACTTCAAAATGCCAATGGTAATTCGCGGGCCCGGCGGCGTGGGCCGGCAACTCGGCGCGGAACACTCCCAGCGCTTAGAAGCATATTTCCAAGCAGTACCCGGTTTGAAAATAGTCGCCTGTTCGACTCCCTACAACGCCAAAGGACTCTTAAAATCAGCCATCCGCGACGATAACCCCGTTCTATTTTTCGAGCACGTTCTTCTTTACAACCTCAAAGAAAATTTGCCAGAAACAGAATATTTAGTGCCGCTGGACAAAGCAGAAATTGTGCGCTCGGGCAAAGATGTCACTATCGTGACTTATTCCCGGATGCGGCACCACGTCATGCAAGCCGTACCCGCCCTGGTAAAAGAAGGTTACGATCCAGAAGTAATCGACCTAATTTCTCTCAAACCCCTGGACATGGAGACAATTGGCGAATCCATCCGGAAAACTCACAAAGTAATCATTGTAGAGGAGTGCATGAAAACAGGAGGCATTGGTGCCGAACTCATTGCCTCAATCAGCGATCGATTTTTTGACGAACTCGACGCACCGGTTTTGCGCCTGTCTTCACAAGATATTCCCACACCTTACAACGGCAATTTGGAAAGACTGACAATTGTCCAGCCCACTCAAATTGTCGAAGCCGTCCAAAAGATGGTAGCTTTGCGAGTATAAATAGTGATTAGTCAGTAGTCATTGGTTGACTGTTGACTGTTGACTGTTGACTGATGACTGTTGACTGATGACTGATGACTGATGACTAAAATCTGCCAACCGCCAACTGCCAACTGACAACTGCCAACTCACCAATGACTAATAATTAAATATGCAAAAACAACGTTCAATATTAGCCCTAATTTTTGTTTTAATCATCGCCGCTATTACTGTAATAGTAACAATTCCGACGCGGCTGGGATTAGACTTGCAAGGAGGATCGCAACTCACAATTCAGGTAAAAACTACCCCCACAATTCCCAAAATAGACCAGGGAATGTTAGAAGCTGTGCGGCGGATTGTCGAAAACCGGGTTAACGGTTTGGGAGTTTCCGAAGCATTAGTCCAAACAGTAGGAGAAGACCAAATTCTCGTGCAATTGCCCGGAGTAAATGACCCGCAGCAAGCAGAACGAGTTTTGGGAGGCACGGCAAAGCTAGAATTTCTGGAACAACTGCCCGGAACAGAAGCACAATTAGCCATTGAAAGGCAGTTGCAGCAGGAATTGCTGGTCAAACAAGAAGAATTGAAAACCAGCCCTAATGAGGCAGCAATTAAAGAAAATCAGGCTGCTTTGAAAAGAAGCAATGAGGCGATCGCCAAACTCTTCAAAAGCAGCGGCCTCGGCGGCGAAAACCTCAAAGACGCTCAACCTCAACCCTTGGCCTCTGGGAACAACTGGAACGTTGCTCTCCGTTTCGATACCCAAGGGGGCGAACTATTTGCCCAACTCACTAAAAATTTAGCAGGCACCGGACGCAGTATCGGTATTTTTCTAGACGAAAGAATGATCAGTTCTCCAGTCGTCGGCGTTGAATTTGCCCAGGCAGGAATTACTGGTGGAAGTGCCGTAATTCAAGGCAACTTTACAACGCAAGAAGCCAACGATTTGGCAGTGCAATTGCGGGGCGGCGCTTTGCCGGTGCCTGTCGAAATTGTAGAAAACCGCACGATCGGCGCTAGCTTGGGTAAAGACAGCATTCAAAGCAGTATTAACGCAGGTATAGGCGGCTTAGTTTTAGTCTTGCTTTTCATGGTTGCCTACTATCGACTCCCCGGCGTAATTGCCAATATTGCGCTGTTAATTTATGCTCTGTTAACTTGGGCAGCTTTCGTGCTTTTGGGAGTGACATTAACGCTGCCGGGAATTGCTGGTTTTGTGCTCAGCATTGGAATGGCCGTGGATGCTAACGTGCTGATTTTTGAGCGCACGCGGGAAGAGTTGCGGGCGGGGAAATCGCTTTATCGATCAGTTGAATCGGGTTTTTACCGCGCTTTTTCCAGCATTTTAGACGGCAACGTCACAACAGTTATTGCTTGTGCTGCTTTGTTTTGGTTGGGCGCTGGTTTAGTTAAAGGGTTTGCTGTAACTCTGGCATTGGGGGTGGGAGTGAGTATGTTTACTGCGCTCACTTGCAGCCGCACTCTGCTGTTCGTAGTATTGAGCTTTCCAGCATTGCGGAAACCTCAGTGGTTCTGTCCCGGTTTGTCGAAAACTGCTAATAGTTAACTAATTAGGTAAGGTGCGCCCAGCGCACCCTACATTAGCTAATAACCAATAACCAATAACGAGTGACTTCTTCCTTTTTCCTTCTATCCCTTACACAATCAGTTGCCGAACTTCCTTCTTCATTCAAATTATGAAATTCAGTGTAATCAAACAACGATCGCTCTGGTGGAGTATTTCCGCCGCTATAATCCTCGCAGGTATAGTGTCGATGGCCATTTCTTGGACTCGTCCCGACATTCGCGCACCGCTGCGCCCCAGTTTAGATTTTATCGGCGGCACTCGCCTGCAATTTGAACTCGACTGCACGAAACCGGAAAATTGTAAACCCATCGATCTTGCTGCTGTCCGCGAAGTCCTGGACACCCAAGGTTTAGGTGGCAGCAGCATTCAAGTTATCGGCAAGGAACAGCGCGGTTTGTCACTGCGAACGAAAACTTTGGATGTCGAACAGCGGACTAATTTGCAAACAGCTTTGAGCGAAAAGATAGGCGCTTTTGCTCCTCAATCTACTCAAATTGATACGGTTGGGCCTACCCTCGGTAAACAATTATTTACTTCGGGATTGTTGGCTTTATTCCTTTCCTTTGCGGGAATTACGGTTTATCTAACATTCCGGTTTCAGTGGGATTATGCCTTTTTTGCTTTCGTTGCTTTGTTCCACGACGTGTTGGTTACTCTTGGTGTTTTCTCGTTTTTGGGTTTAGTTCAAGGAGTGGAAGTTGACAGCTTATTTGTGGTCGCTCTCTTGACAATTATCGGTTTTTCTGTTAACGATACAGTGGTAATTTACGATCGCGTGCGCGAAGTAATCAAGCTAAATCCGGGACAGTCGATAAATCAAATTGTCGATGATGCGGTCATGCAGACGCTGGGAAGGTCAATTAACACGACGATGACAACGCTGCTGACTTTGTTTTCAATCTTTTTGTTTGGCGGCGAAACCCTCAAATACTTTGCTTTAGCATTGATTGTCGGCTTTATTGCGGGTGCGTATTCGAGTATTTTCATTGCCAGTACGCTGCTAGCTTGGTGGCGCACTCGGATGGCCCACTCTATCCCCGTCCCTGCAGAAGGAATCAACCAGTCAGAGGAAGTTTAATGGACTGTTGACGGTTAACTGTTGACGGTTAACTGTTGACTGACTAATAATCAATCATCAATAACCAATAACCAATAACCAATGACAAAGGACAAATGACAAATAACAAATGACTACTGAGGAAACTTTTCAAATTGAAGTCCAAAGGCTTCACAAACTAACAGTTTACGGCCGCTGGTTAACTGTGATATTGCTGTGGATTAGCGTCGGTTCTTTGAGCATTTGGGGTTTGCGCCGCGAAATAGCTTTGTGTTTAGAACACTTCACTTGGGCGGCAGTGCGCTACGGTTTATCTTTTCATCGCTGGCCCACTCTCGGTTTGGGTTTGTGCTTGGGAATGACTTTAGCTGTGCTAACTTGGCAAAGTCGCAATATGGTGCGAGGATTGCCCCTGCGAGAAAAACAGGGTTTGGAACAACAAGTTCGCCGCATTCGCCAGCGGGGGCCGAGTCATCCTTTGTGGAAGTGGGTTTGCAAAGGTTCGCGGTAGCCCACGGGCTTCATTCTTTAGTCTCAAGCCAGAGGTACGAAAGTTTGACAAAAAGCGGTTTCAACAGCCGAGTCCCTAACTTTTATTGCTTCTTCCTTCTTCCTTCTTCCTGACATTCGTTACATCCGTTACATCCGTTACATCTGAAATCTTGCACCATTCTCAATAAGCTTTTTATGAACAGGCTTTCCGGCCTGTTCCACAAAGAGTGAATTTTCTTGTGGAACAGGCCGGAAAGCCTGTTAAGCGAGAATGGTGCAATATCTCAGTTACATCCGTTACATCCGTGGAGCGAATCCGTTGCCGAACTTCCTTCTTCTGTATCACGCAAAGCGAGGCAAAATCTGTGCTAGGGAAGACTGTTGAAGCGGAATTTCGATCGCAAATTCTGCTCCTTTTCCCGGTTCCGAAAAGCACTTCAATGCGCCGCGGTGTTGGTTGACAACAATTTCATAGCTAATCGACAGTCCCAAACCCGTTCCTTGGCCGACCGGCTTAGTAGTAAAGAAAGGGTCAAACAACCGCTTCCGAACATCTTCTGTCATTCCAGGGCCGTTGTCAGAAATTTTAATTAGTACCTTTTTTTTCTCAATTAACTCGGTGCGAATCCGAATCGTAGGAACCAGGCGGGTAGACTGAGAAAGTGATAATTGAGTCTTTGTACAAGACTGCTTTTCTTCGCCGGATTGCGACTTTTTCGCGTTTTTTTTATCAACATTTTCGTGTTTATTAGACTCAACCAGGGCGTAAATTGCATTAAGTAAAATATTCATAAATACCTGATTGAGCTGTCCGGGATAGCACTGCACCAGCGGCAAGTCGCTGTATTCTTTGTGAATTTCGATCGCCTCCTGCCCCGGTTTCCCTTTAAGCTGGCTTTGCAAAAGCATAATCGTGTTGTTGATACCGTCGTGAATGTTGACCTGCTTCATTTCCGCTTCGTCTAATCTGCAAAAATTCCGCAGCGACAAAACGATGTCGCGCACTCTTTCTGCACCTTGCTGCATAGAATTTAAGACTTTAGGCAAGTCTTCTAGCAAATAATCGAGTTCGATTTTTTCTGCTTCCGCTTCAATTGCTGCGATGGGTTCGGGACAGTGCTGTCGGTAGATGTCGAGCATCCGCATTAAACATTGCGTGTACTCTTTAGCGTGGTGCAAATTGCTATAAATAAAGCCGATCGGATTGTTGATTTCGTGAGCTACTCCTGCTACTAACTGCCCCAAAGAAGACATTTTTTCTGTTTGAATTAGTTGAGTTTGAGTGCGCTGAAGTTCCAGCAGGGCAAGTTCAAGCTGTTGGGCTTGATGTCTCAATTGTGCTTGCGACTCGCGCATCGCCACGGTTGATAACTCGTGAATTTGCAACTGAGAAAGCAGCAGTTGGTGTACGTCTAAAAGTTTGTAACTTTCTGGTTCTACTTGTACTACAATTGGTTCGTGGATTAGTTCGGCCGATCGCTCCAAAGACTGCCGCACTGCCGTCATAATTGAGGTTTCGCGATCGAGAACCAACATATCAGTTTTAGTAAAGCGGTAGAGTATGAACAAAGGCTGTTGAGAAAATAACTCCAAACTGTAGGGGCGGCTCATGTGTTCAAAATAACGCCGCCGCGAAATCATCCCGATAAACTTTCCTTGCTGAGTGATGATGATGCCGGGAACTAAAGGGTTTGCTTGAAAAATTTTAGCAACTTCGTCCCCCGGACACTCAGATTCTAGGAGAAAGTCGTACAGGGTTAATTCCTGTAGAGTTGATCGCAAACCAAGCGGCGATTTTAGGGGACTCAACCCGTCAGTTTCATACACTGCTCCCTCCTTTGGTAATTGGCAGTTGCGGTTGGCTGCTGGAGTCTTGCCTACTATTTAGAAGGCGTTTTCAACTCTTTTTATAGCTTAGTCATCAACTTTCCTCTGCTCCCTCGCATCCAGTTAATTCAGCAGGATTATTTTTTGCCTTAAATCGTGCTGGTGTCCCCCGAAACGATTGCAGGTTAGATTGATTTAACAGCAGACACCCCTTTGAAACCTGACTATGTATTGAATTTTATATATCCAAGATTTTACTAATCCGAATATAACAGTCATAACTATTTTTAATGTTTGATGAGATTAATTTGGTTCAGATGGATAGACATCTGCAACCTGTGGCAGTACATTTCGTATTACCCCTTGCGTAAAATTATATTACAATAAGACAAGAATAGCGACAACTCTGCAGCCGATCGCGCGATTTTAAAATTCAGGCAAAACAGGTTTCCGGCAATTGCTAATAAATCTCAATTGTCAGTTTTTTGCACAAATTGCCGATCGCACTCAACCTGGGGATTGTATTGTAGGTTGTCTCCGAGCCAGGGACAGCCGATGGCGAGCAATTTGTCAAGTTCGGCAGCTTATAGTTTAGCCGCATCGACGCTCCAAAGCTTCACCGACGAAATTTTTCCCGGCAGGTGCTTAAGTTGTGATCGCACAACTTAAGCACCTGCTCCACACATCCGCTTGATGTTCCTTAAAAATTTGCAGAAAAGTACCGTCTGGCTGCCAACTTGATATTTAAATTCTCTCGCTGGAAAATCAGAGACGGAGAATCAAGAGGAAGCAGAAGGAAATAATTGTATTTTACCCGACTTTTCTCCAACCTCCACTTCACTTTGAGGAAGTTGGTTTGGTTGCGATAATCTTTCGATCATTATTACTTCTCCTCCCCCTTGATTTTAGGCAATTCACTGTAGACATTTTTTGAGTGATTAAAATGCCCGCAGACAGATTACTCCTGCGGGCATTTTAGATTTTGGATTTTAGATTTTAGATTTTGGCGATGCCGGACAATTCTTTGAACAGCTCGCGGATGCACCGGGCAATTACCCGCTGGCGAGCTAACTTAACAGGAGTGCCGCCTTTTTTCCGTCGTCTGAGGTTTTCCGCCGGGGACATGAGTTCTTTATCTTTGCCTTGGCCGTAGGTGAATTGCAGCGGCGGATTGTTTTTGGCAACTTCCAAGCGAGTAAAGCACCATTGCCATAACGCCTTTCTACAGAGCGCGCTGCCGGATTGCTTGCCCTTTTTCTTCTGGCCGCTGTCCTCTCTGACTACGCCCATGCCGACGGCTCGCATGAAACGGCGCTCTGACAGTTTAAGTTTAGAGTCTTTCCCGGTCTGGCGATTTTTTCTGACTTTGACTTCCGGTTGACCATCCTTAAGAAAGTCTTCGATCGGATAAATCGCTCCTAGCAAATAGCCTTGAAGCTGGTAGCCAAACCCGAATTTAGTAAAAATCCGGCGATACTCTTTGAACTGCGGATGTTCGATAAGTTCGACTAATTGCTTTTTTAGTTTGAAGATTTCCTCCTCAATCTCGCTGTATTGCTTGGCAGCCCACCGAGTTTGAGCTTCTATGCCGGAACCGATCGTTCCCTCCAAAATGCGATCGTACTTTTGGGATTTCCTTCTTCCTGCAAGCCAGCCCCACATCAGCGGTGGCAATTCCTCTTGTAGTTTGGCTGATTTGACCAAGGCAATCTCCGGGCATTGCCAACTTAATTCTTGTCGCATTCTATTTATGATGGGGCTTTGCAATCTGTTGAGATGCTCCAGTCGCAGGCAAACGTGTTTGATTCGACCAATTAAGGGATCGCGGATTTTGAGGTAACTATCGGGCCCTTTGTCAAAGTACCAACAAGCGATCGCGAATGCGTCAATCTCATCGGTCTTGGCGCCGCTCTTGCCTTCTTTTCCCATCAGTTCCGCCCGGTAATTGGGCAATTTACTGTTGGAAATCATCCGCACTTCAGCGCCCCAGTCGGCAAGTTTATTCATCCAGAGTTGTGCATAATTCATCCCGGTTGGTTCGCAGATGGCTACTACTTTATCGGCCTTGAAGCTTTCAATTTTGGCTCTTAATTTATTCAAATTTTCAACGTTCGAGTGAAACACTTCGATGTCGGCGTCAAAGTAGTCATCACGGGGGCTGCTGGGCTTTTCCAGCATAAAACACGCGGCAATTGATGACCGAGAAACGTCAATGCCTACGATTAAATATTCCATCTAGTTTAGGGAGAGTAACAATTGAATTGAAAGGACAAGAGAGCCTACGAATCTCCCAAAAGCAATTAAGCTTACTTCACTGATTAAGGCTCAATTATTTTGTCCGGGTTGTGCGGGCTGGCGCTTACGAATTGCCAATAGCAATTAAGCTAATTTCTCATTTAAAGCGCCACTCATCTTGCGACTCGTCCCGCGACTTCCCCTTATTAAGGGGAGTTTCGCTCGCAGAGTCCGTGCGAGCTCGTCAGGCGGTCGTGGTGATGGAATTGGTGGCAACTAAGGCGATATAGGCGTAGATGTAGTCAATGTTTTGCGTTAAAATCGCTGCGAATTCATCTGTTGAGTAAGTTTGTAACAGGTGATTTGCAGCATTGACATACTGATTCAAGCAGCGGTCAGGAGGCTGTTTTTGCAGTAGTCCGCGTGATTTAGCTTCTTTGATAGTGAGGAAAACTTCTTGCGTTTCGGCATCGCTAAAGTTGTCGAATCGCTCTTTTGCCGATTTAATTAATTCGGTGATGTGGTGCTTGTTTTTGGTTGGCATGGTAATTTTGTAGATGCGAATAGAGGACAGTTAGCCAAGACAGTTCCTTAAACGGTCAAGATTGCAACTTGACCGTTTTTTTT
>NZ_JAUBPW010000034.1:0-67898 GCF_036700965.1 Microcoleus sp. Pol8_D6
AACTTATATTTAACTCACCTTGAATATATCGATCGCTCCTGCTAGTGGTCTGCGATCAATTATTCAGCAAACCCTATGATATGATAGAGAGTCTGTCTATAACTAAAACAGATCGTCCCATCTCCAAATCCCCCCCTCAGCCGTCGCTCTCAAAAAAATCAAATTTAGGAAAAAAAATTAAGGCAGAACTCTACATATAGAGGCAACAGCGCAACAGTTACTGCTATCAGTAGCGTTTCCAGCTTGTACCCGCCTAAATTTTAAAATTAAGTAGAAATTTCCACATAGTAATTTTTAGCTCAAAGGATTAGCATATAAGGGTGACAGAACATTATCATCCCCTAAACTCATTAAAAGATGGCCATTGGTTCAAGCTGATCTGTGGGGCGAGCTTTCAACACCTGCCTGCTGTACGGAATCTCACCTTGGCTTACACCTTAGCAGGCGCTGACTGTATCGATGTCGCGGCCGATCCCGCCGCCGTCGCCGCAGCGAAAGAAGCCCTACAAGTGGCCAGCGACTTACAGGCAAGAACTCAAAACCGCAGGTTTGGCGGCAAAGGGTTGCCGTTGCTGATGGTGAGTTTAAACGATGGGGAAGACCCGCATTTTCGCAAAGCCGAATTCAACCCAGCCGATTGTCCGGCGGACTGCTGGCGGCCGTGCGAAAAAATATGTCCAGCCGAAGCAATAGTTTTTCAGAGTGCTGGCAGTGGTTTTTCCGGGGTGATAGACCAGCAATGCTATGGCTGCGGTCGCTGTTTGCCGATTTGTCCGAGCCAACTGATTTATACTCGTTCTTACGTGTCTGCTCCCGCCGCGATCGCACCTTTAATCTTGCAATCCGGTGCGGACGCCCTAGAAATCCACACGCAAGTAGGCAGAGAGGCAGATTTTGCGCGACTTTGGTCGAGTATAGCTCCTTGGGTCGCTCAACTCAAGGTAATAGCAATTAGTTGCCCGGATGGAGACGGTTTGATTGATTATTTGCGGACACTGTATCAACTAATTTCCCCCCTTCCTTGTCCCCTAATTTGGCAAACAGACGGTAGGCCAATGAGCGGAGATATCGGAACAGGAACTACTAGAGCCGCGGTCAAACTCGGTCAAAAAGTTTTGGCTGCCCAGTTGCCGGGATACGTGCAACTTGCAGGCGGCACTAATGCTCACACTGTCAGCAAATTGAGAGCCGAGGGACTGATCGGGGAGCATGGGAAAAATTTGTCAATTCCTGATGCCCCAAAAATTGCAGGTATAGCTTACGGCAGCTATGCCAGGGTTTTGCTATCGCCAATTTTAGAACAGTTAGAAACAATGCAGACCGATCGAGCCTATGCCGTTCCGGTGGCAGTGGCGCGGCCAGGAGCCGGAGTTCAAACATCTCGGCTACCTCAGCTCGAAGCCGTCCCAGAACTTCTCTCACAGGCCGTGAGTTTAGCTTGTTCTCTAGTTTCCCAGCTCAAAGAATTTTAGTCCGTAGTCATTAGTCAGTAGTTAGTGGTTAGTAGTTCGTGGTTAGTAGTTAATTCCAACAACAACTGGCAACTGACACATAACAACTGGCAACTGGCAACTGACAACTGACCAACTGACTAAAAAGTTGAAAACGTCACCGAACACATCGAGGCGAATGCAGATTACAGACGACCTCAACAGATTATTAGACATCGTGCCAGATGAGATCCGGCAGCCCTTAGAGCAGCACCCGCAGCGCAACAATCTCATTGAGATTGTCATGGATTTGGGCCGCCAACCAGAAGCTCGTTTTCCATCCTTGGCCGAACCTCTTTCTCAAACGCCAGTTTCCAAGGCAGACCTCAACTATTGCATCGAGCGAGTCGGCCACTTCGGCGGCGACAATCGAGCCGGTATCGAGCAAACCCTGCACCGAATTAGCGCCCTTCGCAACCGCAGCGGCGAGATTATCGGCTTGACTTTGAGGGTCGGCCGCGCTGTGTTCGGGACGATCGGCATTATCCGCGATTTAGTGGAAACCGGTCAGTCAATTTTGATGCTCGGCCGCCCTGGGGTTGGCAAAACCACGGCCCTGCGGGAAATTGCCCGCGTCCTCGCCGATGACTTGGAAAAACGGGTGGTAATCATCGACACCTCCAACGAAATTGCCGGAGATGGAGATATTCCCCACCCAGCGATCGGTAGAGCTCGCAGAATGCAAGTTTCCCGTCCCGAACTCCAGCACCAAGTCATGATCGAAGCAGTGGAAAACCATATGCCGCAAGTGATCGTGATTGACGAAATCGGCACGGAACTCGAAGCTTTGGCGGCTCGGACGATCGCCGAAAGGGGCGTGCAGTTGGTCGGTACCGCCCACGGGAACCGGATCGAAAACTTGATGAAAAACCCGACTCTGGCAGATTTAATTGGGGGCATCCAAGCGGTGACGCTGGGAGATGACGAAGCAAGACGGCGCGGTTCTCAAAAGACGGTTTTGGAGCGCAAAGCACCGCCAACTTTTGAAATTGCCATCGAAATGCTGGAACGCCAGCGCTGGGTAATCCACGAGCGAGTTGCAGATTCGATCGACACTCTGCTGCGGGGACGCGAACCGAGCCAGCAAATCAGAAGCGTCAGCGAGACTGGAGAAGTAATTATCGAGCAGGAGTCGGCCACTCCCCCCGTCCGGTTTCCGGGGATGGCAGCTTCCAGCGGCCCGGCTGCGGTATCGGCAATCCGGCCCGTCACACCGATCTCAGGGTGGCGGAGTGCTGGCAAAATGGTGCCGATGCCCGCTCCCAGCGAGAACTTCGCTGCTAAAAGCGCGCCAGTTTCTGAGACTCGGTATTTCGAGCAACTGCTCGAAGAATCCCTGTCCGTCGAGCCGGTACCTAAGCCCGGACGTTTTTCCCAGAATGTCGGCCCTAACGGCGAAGATTTGCCCCTCCACGTTTATCCTTACGGCATAGCTCGCCACCAGCTCGAACAGGTGATTTCTACCCTGAACCTGCCGGTGCTGCTGACGAAGGATATTGAGAGCGCTGACGTGGTTTTGGCTTTGCGATCGAACGTTCGGAACCAGTCGAAATTGAGGCACTTGGCCAAAACTCGCCAAGTTCCCCTGCACACAATTAAGGCAGGCACTATTCCCCACGTAGCGAGAGCTTTGCGGCGGCTGTTGGACATGGATGATCCGGGTACCCCGGAAGTGGCAGACCTCGCCTTATTCGCCCGCAGCGGTTCTTCTGACGAGCTCGAAGCTCTCGAAGAAACCCGCTTGGCAGTCGAGCAAATTGTCATTCCCAAGGGACAGCCGGTGGAACTCCTGCCTCGTTCTCCCAACGTCCGAAAAATGCAGCACGAACTTGTGGAACACTATCACCTGAAGTCCCACAGTTTTGGGGAAGAACCCAATCGCCGCCTGCGGATATATCCAGCTTAAAGTTGGAGATTAGTGCCTTTGAAGGCAGAAGGTAGAAGGCAGAAGGGATATTCTTTTCCTGGCTTCTACCTTCTGCCTTTTGCCTTTTTCCTTTAAGTAGCTGGCAAGTTTCTGATATGATGTGGTGTAACACTGTTCTTGTTAAGGCGATCGGCTAAATTCCCGATTTATAATTCCCAATTCCCCAATTCCCCATTCCCAATACTTCTACTACACGAGCTTACAAGTTCCCCAATTTCCAATAGTTCAGCTACGCACTTCCTTCTGCTCCCTGCAGCTTTGCGAACTGACGAGCCGCAGGCTAGCAGCTATCCTCAGCCCAAACTCAGCACCAGCTCAGTAAAAGTTTCCACTTCCCAAATTATTAAATGAATGATTCCATAATTCAGCTATTTATTAACTTAATTACTACCGAAATTGGTGTGCGAATTAGAACCCAAGATCGGGCTGGTTTGTCTCATAAAATCATGACTCGAATGAGAGAAAAAAAAATTGCAGAACCCGAAAAATATTATCAACTTTTAACCGCCAAAACTTTTGAAAGTATAAATGAATGGGCAAAATTAGTATTGCTATTAACAACAACTGAAAGTTATTTTATGCGAGATAAAGGACAGTTTGCTCTGTTAAAAAGAGTAATTTTTCCTGAATTGATAGAGCAGAAAAGAAAGTTGCACAAGACCTTGGGAATGCAGCCGACACTGCGAATCTGGAGTGCGGGCTGCTCCACCGGTGAAGAACCTTATTCTTTAGCTATTGTTTTAAAACAATTGATTCCCGATTGGGAGCAATGGAAAATATTAATTTTAGGTACAGATATCAATGAAAAAGTAATCAAAAAAGCCCCCCAAGGAGTTTACAGTCATTGGTCGTTTCGCTTGGTTGAGCCGGAGATACAAAAGCAGTATTTTCATCAGAGGCAAAATGATTGGGAAATTAATCTAGAATTGCGCGAAAGTGTCAACTTTAGCTGTGTAAATTTAATCAAAGATGAGTTTCCTAATATTTACCAAAATCTTTATAACATAGACTTAATTTTGTGTAGAAACGTTTTTGTGTATTTTGAACATAAGTATATTTCACTGGTACTGCAAAAATTTTCCAAGACACTTAGACCTGGAGGATATTTAATGACCGGTCACGCTGAAGTTTACGGTCAAATTATGAACGAGTTTGAACCCAAGATTTTCCCGGAGTCGGTGGTGTATCAGCGTCGGGATGCAGTAATGGAGGAAGGCTCTCAAAAAGAGTCTAGGGTGGCAACGGTAGGGGAAGCCAACTCGGCATTTCGAGAATTCCCGAAAGCAGATACTATGGGCGATGATAGTGGTGAGTTGCTAACAGGGGAAACGATGCCACCTCGTTTTACTACTAACAGCAATTTTCCAGAGATAGAGATGCCGCCCGTATTAAACATAAGTAATCCGCTGGGGAAGATGCTGCCCTCTCCCTATCTGGAGGGCGGTTTGCCGAAAACTGCCGTGTCAGTTACAGAAAAAATAATAGCAGAAAATACTCAAACTAAAACGCCTCAAATGCTAATTTTAGAGGCTAAAAAATCCTTTAAAAATAAAGATTATGCTGAGGCTATCAACAAGGCACAAGAGGCAATAGACTTGCAGGGGCATAATTTTGATGCTTATTTTTTAATCGCTCAAGTTCAGGCAAATGCCGGCAATTATTCTCAGGCAATAGAATACTGTAATCGAGCTAGAAAAGTAGAGCCTGGATCAGTATATACTGATTATTTACAAGCTCAAATTGCTGAAGAACAGGGTCAATTAGAAACAGCAAAGAATTTATTAAAGAGGACTATTTATATGTGTCCATCTTTTGTTTCAGCTTATATAGAGCTAGGGAATATATACAATAAAGAAGGCCAAGTAAAAAGAGCTCTTAAAATGTACCATTCATCTTGTGAAATCCTGAAAGCGCTGCCGCCAAACACTCCCATAGATTCCCAGGGAAAAATGACAGCTAGTCAAGTGCTGATGAATGTTAAAAAAAAATTGTTAAAATTATACAGTAAAGAAACTGTACACTAAAATATGGAAACTAAACCGTATCTTATCTTTGAACAGAACGGTTTTCTCTGCGGTATAGAAGCCTGCTACGTTCGGGAAATTTTCTTTCTGCCGGAGTTGACAGCAATTGCAGAAGCACCTCCAGATATTGTTGGGGCGATCGACCTTCGGGGCGAAATTCTGCCCGTGATGGATCTGAATCTGCGTTTTGGATACGCTTGGCAGGAGTATGCTGTGACAGATAGTACGATCGTCATAGAGTGGCAAGAATCGAAAGTTGGTATAATTGTCAATCAAGTTCGCGAAGTTAAGGAACTCTCAGAAGAGGCCATTACTCCGCAGCTATCTTACGGGCGAGAGAATTCAGAAGCCTCTCATTATTTTGTAGCTGGACTAGCCCGCAGCGAAGCCGATATTATCATGCTGCTGAATCTCGATCACTTAATTAGATATTCTCCCGAAAAGGGAGAGGAAAGCTGGCCTGTTTCTCCAAGCAATGCAGGTAGTGAAGCAGCAGCAGGTGAGGCAGAGACGGAAAATTTACACGGGCAAATAAGTTCAAAATTGTTAGGTAAAAATCCTAAAAATTGGAGCAAGCGTCACGTTTTTTGCCCGCAGGCTACCCCGGAAGAAAAAGCAACTTTTAAATCGCGGGCTAATAATTTGAGGCTGCGAGGCGAGGGGGAAAATGATGCTGCAATTAATATGTCCCTGGCGGTTTTTGTTTTGAATAGCGAATACTTTGGTATTCATTTAGATCTAGTCCGGGAATTTACTGATATCAACCAAGTAACTCCGGTTCCTTGCACTCCCGATCGCATAGTGGGAAATATAAATTTACGGGGAGAAATTGTGACGCTAATTGATATTCGCAGTGTTTTAAATATGTCTTTAAATATGTCGGAGACTGCAAATTATCTCTCTAAGGCGATCGTTGTTGAAGTGGCCGATTTTGTCGCTGGTATAGTTGTTGACGAAATATTAGATATTATATACTTAAATGTGTCGGAAATTGCGGCTGTTCCGGCAGCACTGCATTCTGCCAACCGCGAATATCTACGGGGGACAGCTATTTACGGGGAAAAAATGATGGCTATTCTCAACTTGCAAAAACTGCTGACAAAAGGAGGAGTAGTTGTTGATGAAGAGGTTTGAATCCAGAACAGGACTTACGCAAAGTATATCTGTCATGAGTGCAGTGAACCATCTGGCTTGATACTTCATTTCCTTCGCAATCCCGATCCAACGCAGAGATCAAGACTGGTAATGAGCGGGACTTAGCATGAGAGAATTATCTTGAAATGCGTCCAGGACTAAAGAAGTTAGTTATACCACAATACGCTTGGGTTAAGCTCGATCTCCCTAACGAGCGGGCGGGCACGGGGGCACCGCCCCTACTAAGGCGGGGACAAGAACTTACTCAAAGTCCTAGCAACGATGCGGGGGATGCTGCAAGGAATCTCTGAGGAATAAATAGTTTTAACCCAAGCGTATTGAGTTATACCAAATCCGCTTTTCAAGCGAGATTTGACTAAGCAATCTAATTCGTGTATCTACTTTCTTAAATTAAGGAGAGAAATATGTTTTCTAATTTAATAAAATTAAATATTAGAAATAGGATGCTGCTGGCTTATGTAGCACCAGCAACTATATACTTGGGTTTTCCCGTCCTAGTTTATACAACTACTAATCAGGTTTTGAATAATTTTGCAGAAGTAGAAAGGATCGAAAATGTGATCAGACACACAAGTGATATGTCCGCAGGTGCTGAACAAATGGTACGGGGAATGCGCGGGTATTTAATTAATAAAAATCCGCAGTTTTTAAATGATTTTCAAACAGGTGGAGAATTAGCTCGCCAGTCGGGTAATAGTGCGGAGTTGAAGATGGAAAATCCTGAACAGAAAATTCGTTTAGAGAAGATGCTACAACTCTGCAACGAATATTATGATGGTTCTAACCAAATAGTTGTTTTATTACAACAAAATAAGAGAGCCGAAGCATTGGCTATATTTAATACAGGAAAACAGACAAAATTTGTGGATGAATTTGTGGAAGTAAATAAGCAATTTCGCGAAGTAGAAGTAAAAGCGATTAAGCAAGCTACAGAAAAAACGAAGCAATCTTTAGTTTTTTTGATATCGGCATTGGTATTTGGTTCCGTGTTTTTATTGGTGTTAGGTGCGGTTATAGCTTGGCTGATTTCATCAGGAATTGCCCAAACTATCGATCGGGCAATTAGCTCGATCGCCACTTCTTCCACTGAGATTGCAGCCACCGTGGAAGAACAGGAACGCATGGCAAGTCAGCAAGCAGCTTCCGTAAATCAAACTACTACTACAATGGACGAATTGGGAGCCTCTTCCAGGGCGACATCACAGCAGATAGAAACAGCCGTGGTTCAAGCAATGCAAGCTTTGAATTTAGCTGGAGGTGGCACAAAAGCTGTAGAACAAACTTTAGAAGCAATGGCAACTCTGAAAACTAAAGTTCAGGATATCCAAGGACAAATTATAGAGTTGAGCGAACAAACAGATCACATTGGTAATATCTCAAGTGTAGTTAGCGAGTTGGCTAATCAAACTAATATGTTAGCACTCAATGCTGCTGTTGAAGCAGTGCGGGCAGGAGAACACGGCAAGGGGTTTGGCGTGGTAGCCTCAGAAATTCGCAAACTTGCCGATCGCAGTAAAAAGTCAGGAGCGCAAATTAATCTATTAGTTGCTGATATTCAAAAGGCGATTAACTCAACGGTAATGGTGACAGACGAAGGAACTAAAACAGTGGAATCGGGCGTGAATATTGCCTCAGAAACCGCAGCGGCATTTGCAGGAGTTGCCAATGCCATTAACAATGTGGTTTTGAGTTCTCAGCAAATTTCGCTGAATGCCAAACAGCAATCGATCGCGATCGAACAGGTAGTGCAAGCTATGAACTCTCTCAATCAAGCCGCAGCCCAGACCGCTTGCGGTATAAGTCAAACTAAAGTCGGTACTCAAAAATTGAATGAAGCAGCCTTAGATTTGAAAGCAGTTTTGTAGGAGAGCAATGAATTATGAGTAGTTCCCCAAAAAGGTCAAATATATCCTTAAGAATTAAAACAATTGCTTTGGCGATCGACCTCGCTACAATTCCAGCGATATTAACGGGAGTAATAACTTGTTTATGGGCAAATGCAAATAAAAACCTAATATCAAATCAGTAGTGTAGTGAGTTGTGAGCTATTATTAGGGAGTTGTTATTTTTTCTTTATTACCACTTCCCAATCTTCAATACTTCTACTACCCGATCATACAATTTTCCAGTTCTCTATACTTAGACTATGCGAGCGTACAAGTTACCAGTAACCGATTCCCAGTAACTAATGATTAACAATTTTTTCCAAAAAATGCAGCATCGACTGTTGCTACTCCTAATTTTAAGTACCTTGATTCCCGTATCTATTGTTGGTTGGTATGGAATTTCTTCTTCAACAGAAGCACTGCAAAATTTAGCATTAATAACCCTTAGTGACAGTGTTAATTCCACCGCCAATCAAATGAGTAACAAATTGGAAAATCTGAGAGCCGATATTTTGTTTCTCCGCAAAACTCCCCCTGTTCAGGGAATGATTAGAGCTAGAGAAGGAAATGGATTAGACAAACAAACTAATTCAACTTATAAAGATTGGGTTTATCGAATGCAACTCACATTTTTATCCATGATGGAAGCCAAGCCATATTATATGCAATTGCGTTATATAGATAACAGTGGTAAAGAGATCGTGCGCGTAGATTCTGACGGCACAAATATCAAAGTTATTCCAGATTCTCAACTACAAAATAAAGCAGACACAGATTACTTCTCGGCAACTATGAAGCTAAAATCAGGAGAAGTCTATGTGTCTTCCTTAAATCTGAATAAGGAAAGGGGGAAAATAGAAATTCCTTATAAGCCAACAATTCGCTATGCCACTCCAATTTTTAATCCCAAAGGAGAAAGACAAGGCTTTCTCATTACGAATGCTCTGGGTAGCACTCTGCTCGATATGGTTAAAAATTTCAATCCTGAACTATCAGACAAATCTTTTATCTTAAATCAAGATGGGTATTATCTGGCTCATCCCAATCCTAAAAAAGCATGGGGATTTGAACTTAAAACTAAGGAAAATGTCAAAAATGATTATTCTGCAGACATTGTTGCTAAAATACTCTCAGGTGGTCAGGGAAATATTGATAATAGGGAGCTAGTGATTAGCTATAATACAGTTTTCCCCAGCAAACAAAATACAAATAATTTTTTAGTAATTGTGGATAGTTCACCCAAAAAGTTGCTATTTTCTTCCATCGATTCTCTTCAAAAAATAGCAGCCCTGATTGCTATTGTTTCCCTGGCTGTGGTGCTGGGATTGGGATGGTTTTTTTTGCAAAAAATTGTTGCTCTCATTCGGGGGTTGATTTACCAAATATCGTCATTTTCACTGCAAATAGAATCTAATATGAACCGACAAGAGCAAATAGCAAATAGACAATTTGTCTCGGTTAATCAAACAACTATAACTCTAGAAAATTTGGGCCGATCTTCTCAGCAAACAGCCGAGCAAGCTGAGTCTGTTGCCGTTGCTGCTCGCCAAGCTTTAAATCTAGCCGAAGAAGGTACTAAAAAGGTAGATCAAACTCTCAATCAAATGCTGAATCTTAGAGAAGCTGTGGTGGCAATTTCTAAGCAAAATCATCGACTCGACGACAGCACGAGTCAGATTGGCAATATATCGACTCTCGCAAGTTTGGTTAGCGATTTAGCTAGCCAAACTAATATGCTGGCTCTCAACGCCGCTGTTGAAGCAGTCAGAGCCGGCGAGTACGGTAAAGGTTTTGCGGTGGTAGCAAGCGAAATTCGTAAGTTAGCAGATGAAAGCCAACAAGCTGCACAAAAGATTAATGGTATTATTCCAGAAATTAAGGGTGCGATCGACTCCACGGTGAAAGCAACTGAAGATAGTCGCAAAACGGTTGCAGAAGGGGTGAAAACAGCACAAGATACGGCAGAAGCTTTTACGGGTGTGAGGGAAGCTTGCAATCTGGTGTTTGCTAGCAACCAGCAAATTTCATTTAATGTTAAACAGCAGGCGATAGCAATTCAGCAAGTAGGTGATGCCATGAGTTCTATGAAGGAATCCGCGTCTCAAACAGTCAGTGGCATTACTCAAGTTAAAATTGGTACTCAACAACTCACAGAAGCTGCATTTAATCTTAAAGAAGTAGTGTAGTCATGAGTCATTAGTAATGAAGGGAGGAGTTAACGAATTATCATTACCCTTAAGCCATAACCAATCAGCTATTACTTAATAACCTATATGATGATTGAAGATCAAGAACTTCGAGATGTATTTAAAGTAGCTAGTCAAGAACACTTACAGAAACTCGACGACGGATTGCTGTACTTAGAACAATATCCGAGCGACTTAGCTAAGTTAGAACAATTGTTGCGGGAAACCCATTCTCTTAAAGGTGATGCTGGGATGCTGGGAGTAAAAAATGTAGCATCTTTAGCTCATCAAATGGAGCATATTTTGGGAGCTGTCAAACGGGGAGAAACTCAACTGAATTCGGATATTAGTGATCGACTTTTGCAAGGTTTAGACGCCATGCGGAAACTCGTTAACGAAGCCGTTACAGGCGAAGATTCCGGCGTTAATACTTTTTACATCCTCGCTAGCATGATGGGTGCTTCTAGTCAGCCACAGCCACACGCTGCTGCCTCAATAGTAGATCCCTCATCTTCACAAGAATCAGAACAACCCTTGGTAGAAGCGCAATTTACTGAGCCTTCTACCAAAGAACTAGAAACAAATGTTGAAACTTCTGAAGTCCTTAACTTAGAGAAAAATTTTTCTTTTTTACCCCTACAATCCAAGCCAGAATTGCTACTGGAAGCTCAAAACTTGCCTGCACCTTCTGGGCCCGCCACTGAGTCGGCTTCGCAGTCGGCAGTTACTGCATCCTCAACCTCATCTTACCGCATTGAAACCATTCGCGTTGCTACTCAAAATTTAGACGATTTAATGACTCAAGCAGGGGAACTTACTGTCACAAAAACTCGGCTAGGACACCGAGTTGCAGATATCGAACAAATTACAACTTTGTGGGAAGAGTGGAGCAGAGAATATTTTGTAACGAGCTTGACTGTTGATCGGATGCAAATAGATGAAAACGGTATTAAAGCCAGCGGTAAATTTAGCCAATTGCAGGATTACTATCAACGTACAGAAGAACGTTTAGAACGTCTCGGAACTTTAGTCAACCGCTTGAGAAATCGAGTTTATGAAGATACTGCTAGACTCGAATTAATCACTGAGGCATTAGAATCAGGAATTCGCACTCTGAGACTTCTGCCTTTGTCTACTATTTTTAATTTATTTCCTCGAACTGTTCGAGATTTAGCAAAACGGGAAGGTAAAGAAGTTGCATTAGTGATTGAAGGAGGCGAAACTACAGCAGACAAACGCATTTTAGAAGAAATGAAAGACCCTTTAATGCACATGATTAGAAATGCGATCGACCACGGTATTGAAACTGTTGAGGAGCGGAAAAAATTAGGTAAACCTCCCGTGGCTACTCTCCGAATTAAAGGCTATAATATTGCTAGCAATATTATTATTGAAGTTTCTGATGATGGCCGGGGACTCAATCTAGAGAGCATTAAACAAACGGCTGTAAAACGTAATGTTTGTACGCTTGAACAACTGGCAGAAATGACCGATACTCAAGTACAATCTTTAATTTTTACTCCGGGTTTTTCGACCAAAAAATTTGTTACCGAAGTATCGGGGCGCGGGGTGGGTTTAGATGTAGTTCGCACTAATGTTGAAGCCCTAAAAGGTAGTATTCAAGTAGAGTCTTTACCGGGAAAAGGATGCACTTTGAGGCTGCAAATCAGCACGTCTTTAGCTACAGCAAATGTATTAATTGTCACAGTTGAAGACATTCCTTATGGTCTGCCAGTAGAGTTTGTAGACACGGCACAACTGGTGTCTCAGTCTGAGATATTTGCTATAGAAGGTAAGGAAACTATACTTTCAAAGGGTCAGCCTCTGTCAGTTGCTCATCTGACAGATTTACTAGCATTAAACAATAGAAAAGGGTGGCAAAAAAATCGGTATTTGATACCGGAAACCGGAAGCGAAATTTCGACAAAAAATCAAAACTACTTCCGAAATTCAAGTTCTTCAAAAATGCCTTGTATTGTTTTGAAAGTTGGGGAGGAAAGATTGGGATTATTTGTAGATGCTTTGATAGACGAACAGGATGTAGTTATGAAACCTCAAAGTCTATTGCTGAAACGGGTGCGAAATGTTTCGGGTGCCACAATTCTCGGTACTGGGGAAGTTTGTATGGTACTCAATCCCCACGATTTGATAAAATCTGTACGCCAGCAAGTTTCGTCCCGTGGGGTTTCTGGTGCGAGATCGCAACTTGAGACAGCCAGCAGAAAACAAGTTATACTATTAGCAGAAGACTCGATCGCCACGCGCACTCAAGAAAAACGCATCCTGGAAGGTGCGGGTTACGAAGTTGTGACTGCGGTAGACGGATTGGATGCTTTCCATAAATTAAAAACTCGCGATTTTGATGCTGTGATTTCTGACATACAAATGCCCAATTTAGACGGTTTGGCCCTGACTATTAAGATTCGGGAGCAAAAAGAATACAGTGAGTTACCGATAATTTTAGTGACATCTTTGGCATCGGATGAAGATAAAAAAAGAGGTGCTGATGCGGGGGCAAATGCTTATATTCCTAAAGGTACTTTCAATCAAGATGTGTTGGTAGAGACACTAAAAAGGTTAGTTTAGTCATTAGTCATTACTCCTTGGTTACGAGACATTTGTTATTTACTCCCAATTAGCAAGACCAAATATCCAGTGCCCAGTGCACCATTACCAGTGCATCGATGCCCAATGCCCAATACTTCGACTACGCGGTTACTGAGCGACTCGTGCTGAGCTTAGCCACTCGCCCTGCGCGGTTTGCCCGCTAAGCTTCGCCGAAGGAAAGTAAGTCGAAGGGCAGTACAAATGCCCTATTCCCCATTCCCCATTCCCCATTTCCCAGCAAACTGATGTTATCGCCCATTAAACTATTGTTAGTTGAAGATTCTCCAGTCGTTACGCTCGTCCTCAAACGAATTTTTGAGTCCTCGCCAGACATCCAAGTTGTAGGAACCGCTTGCAACGGATTAGAAGGACTAGAATTAATCCCCAAACTTCAGCCCCAAGTAATCTGTACAGATTTGAACATGGTACCAATGAACGGGTTAGAATTTACGGAAGAAGTAATGAAGAAATATCCGCTACCAATTTTAGTAATTAGTGCTTCAGTGCAAGCGAATGATACTCAGAATGTATTTCAACTGTTAAAGGCTGGTGCATTGGATGTTTTTCCGAAACCGATGGGCGGGTTGGTATCTGATTACGCTCGCCTAGCCAATCAATTAATAGCTAAAGTTAAAATCCTCTCAGGAGTTAAAGTATTTACACGGCATCAAAAAAAGATTCCAACAGAATATAATAATCCCATTGTGAAAATCAACCAAGCACCAGTTCCTAATTACAAATTCTCCCACGAAAATGTTAAATCTCCAACTATTAAAGTCTTGGCTATAGGGGCTTCGACAGGCGGGCCGCAAGCACTGTACGCGATTATTTCTAAACTCCCGGCTAGTTTTCCCGTGCCTATAATTTGTGTCCAGCACATCAGTGAAGGTTTTTTGCAAGGATTAGTTGATTGGCTGGGTAATGAATCGAAACTGCCTGTTAAGATAGCTTCTTTTGGGGAATTGCCACAAGCAGGGACTGTTTATTTTCCGCCAGAAAAACGTCATTTAGAATTGGACTCTCAAGGGAGATTTGTTTATTCAGAAGCTGCTCATGCTGCGGGGCACTGCCCTTCTGTAACGGTGACATTTAAGTCGGTAGCTAATTTTTATAGTCGGGCAGCAGCGGGGGTTTTGCTGACAGGAATGGGTAGAGATGGTGCTGACGGAATGTTGGCTATCGCCAGAGAAGGGGGGTTGACAATCGCCCAAGACGAAGCTAGCTGCATTGTCTTCGGAATGCCCAAGGAGGCGATCGCCCTTGGTGCCGCCCAATATGTTTTACCTGTCAGTGCGATCGCTCCCCTACTCCTGGCTAAATTAAAAATTTAGGACTTACCTCGCAAATAGTGCAGAATGCCCCGCCCCTCGACTTGTTAAAGAAGTCGAGGATCACAGAGCGCGATCGCAACTTTTTCGTTCATTCATTACTCAAATTACTTGATTAATTACTCAAAACAGACTTTTTTTCCTAAGTCCGATTATTTGATTTTGATAAACTTACCAATTACCTCGCGCAACTTATCGGCATCAAACGGCTTAGTTAAATACTCTGTTGCTCCCGCCAAACGCCCCTGTACCTTATCAAATGCTCCATCTCGCGCTGTCAGCATTACGATTGGCAAATTCTGAAACTGAGGCAAGCTCCGCACCGTGCGGCAGAGTTCCAATCCGTCAATACCAGGCATCGAAACATCCAGCAACAAAACAGAAATTTGTTCGTGATAAATCGTTGACAAAGCATCCACTGCATTGTCGGTTACGAGAACTCGAAACTCTTTGCTTAAGGCCTGTTTAACAAGTCCTTGCATTACGACGCTATCATCAACTGCCAAAATAGTTGGTACTTGACTGCTACTTGCAGACATATTCTTCTCCCTGTTTATTTATAGTTCTTGAAAATACAAAACATACTTCGTTCAGTTATTTTTTGAGCGTTGCCTCTACCCAATAATTGTCAACTCCGTTGGAGCGTTAGTTGAAACTTTACCCCCGTTTTTTTACCTCAAACTCGAAAAAAGGGATTGGGAGAGTGGTCGATCGGCAATTACAACAGTTGCAAAATGTGCATCCGGGCCCAGAAACCCTAAAAAGTCGAGTTTGAACAACTATTGTTACAAAGTTTAACATCTTACCAATCTTTTGTAATTAATCTCCTAACTGTAGTTGAACTCCCGGCTAAGGCACAGCTCGGTAAAGGACACTGGTATTGTGGCACAAACCCCTGATTTAAATCTACCAGCAAGCCAGCTACCCACGATTAGACAAGTCTGTTAAAATACAATTAAACTGATAAAAAAATTCTAGGTAAGCAATCGTCATATATTTTGGAAACCTGCTTCCTCCCAACAGAGGCTCTTAGATTTAGAGAGCCGGAGGTATTCAAAAGCATAGTCAACTGGAAGTATAATTTATATAGTCTTAGATTTGGCGTGATCTAACTCCCATAACTCAAAAGTTTCCAGATCAGTCAAGAGGTTAGTCTGAATTCGGCGCAAGCAACCTGCGCTGAACTTGCGCCCAGAGTCTCCCAGCACAGAATTCATAGCTTGTTTTTCAAGGGAAGTATTGAGAAGGGCGGTTGCCAGCAACTAGACGGGCAGTTACACATGATGAAATCACCCTTGCCTCTTGGTAAAAAAGTGTTCAAGCTCCATAACATTGACTTGTATCAGCTTCTCGGCTCTACTCCAGACCCTTGCTTGGACAATTTGGTAGGTTTGGCAGCTCAAATCAGCCGAACTCCTATTGCTTTCTTGAGCTTGATTGACAGTAATCGCCACTGGTTGAAGTCGCAATTAGGTATTGATCGAACTTTGGCTCACCGTTACCTGAATTTTTGCGCTCGCGCCCTGGACCCAACTCCCGAAGAGTTCGCCCAGAGTTCAAACTCAAACTCGGAATTTGACCGGGCAATTTCCCTACAACAACCGCCAGTTGCTCCCGAATTTGCGATCGAACTCCCTATAAATTCCTTTAAAGAACTGCCTGCCGCCATTGTTCGAGACGCTTCCACAGATATGAGATTTGGCGAGCATTCGCTGATCGTTTTCTACCCCTTCGTGAAATTTTACGCCGGCATCCCAGTCATGACCTCAGAGGGGCAGATGCTGGGAGTGCTATCCGTCATGGACTCGGTGTCGCGAGACTTGACAAAAGAAACTATAGAAGGTCTGCAAGCTTTGAGTCGGCAAGTTGCGAGTTTGGTAGAGCTGCGCTGGCAATTAGTCAAAGCCCAGAAACATTTGCCAGAGGTAGAAGATATCACTTCGGACAGCCAGAAAATCTCGGAGTTAGTTCCTGGCTCGAACCGATCGAGCTTGTCTGCGGTACATACGCCACAGAGCAGCATGACAACAATATACGGAACAAAAAAGCTCCAGACGCTCGGAGAAACAGGCAAATCTCAATATGTGTGGGAAGGTTCAGCGGGCATCGGGCGCGCGGATGATACCCAACAAATCCGAGAAATCGTTGCCGGTCCCCGCGACACATCCGATCGCCAACTAACGGCAACGTCCCTACAAGAGCGAGCTCGCTTGGGCTCCCTGCAAGCTAAAGTCGGTGCAGCCCTCGGACAAGGCGGGAAAATATCGGTCATCCTCAACCGCTGCACCGAGGCAATGGTAGAGTATCTCGACGCCACAGGGGTGAGCATCTGGACTTTTAACCTGCAGACAGAGCGGTTAGAATTGCAGGCCAATTCAGGACTTAGCAGCCAAGAGTGGGCAAAAGAAATAGAAGATTGGGTGCGAACAGAAGCGGGAAAACTCCAAACTGCTCCTGTGTGCCTAATGTCGAACCCGTCTCTGTGCACCATTGCCTATCCGCTGATTGTGGAGGAGCGACTGGTGGGAGTGATGACGCTGTGCAGTAGCGCTTTGGCAAGCGAGGGAGCGCTAGAAGTTCTGAGTTGCATGGCTAACGCCATCGCCGTGGCGATTGATCGCCACGCAGCCCGAGAAGAATTGTTGAGCCGCCGGGAAGGCTTGCTCTTCGGCCTAGCCAGCCAGATGCGGAATTCCCTCGACCTCGACAAAATTTTAGATACGGCTGTCAACGAAATTCGCAGCTTGTTGCAGGTTGACCAGTGCTACTTTTTGTGGTACTCCATCTCGCGAGACGGGCAGCCCAGCTTTGCCATCACCCACGAGGCGGCAAATCCCGAACTGAAAGAGCGGCTCACAGAATACCCGATCGAACAAGTAAGCCTGCTGGCCGAGAAAATTTGCCACCGCCAAACGCTCCGGATCGGCGACGCTGCAACAGCACTGTGCATCGAACCGCCCACGCGAGCTTTTTTGAGCAGTATCGGGATTGTTTCTAACCTGCTGCTGCCAGTCAAGACTCGCTCCGGTCAAATGGGTGCTGTAGTTTGTAACCATTACAGCAGCCACCGTTCCTGGGCGACGAGCGAAGTGGAATTGCTGCAAGCGGTGGTGGATCAACTGGCGATCGCGATCGACCAAGCCGAACTCTACGCCCAAACGCGGGCGGCAGCCTTAGCAGCCCAAACTCAAGCCCGCCAACTAACGGAAACTTTGCAGCAGTTGCAGCAGAAAGAAGCTCAGCTCATCCAAAACGAAAAAATGTCCTCTCTTGGTCAAATGGTCGCCGGCGTCGCCCACGAAATTAACAATCCGGTTAATTTTATTTACGGCAACTTGACTTATTGCAAGCAGTACATGAAAAATCTGCTGGATTTGCTGCACTTGTATCAAAAGCATTACCCGGAGCCTTGCCCCGAAATTCTCGACAAAAACGAAGAAATCGATGTTGAGTTCCTAGTGCCGGATTTGCTGAAAATTCTGTCTTCAATAGAAATGGGAACTGAACGCATCCGCCAAATTGTCCTGTCTCTGCGGAACTTCGCGCGGCACGACGAAGCCGAGATGAAGCCGGTGGACATTCACGAAGGGATTGACAGCACGCTGCTGATTTTGCAGAGCCGCTTGAAGTCAAACGGGCTAGTGCCGGGAATTGAGGTAATTAAAGACTACGGCGACTTGCCGAAGGTAGAGTGTTATCCCGGACAGCTCAACCAAGTATTTATGAATATTTTGGCGAATGCGATCGACTCTTTGGAAAATCAGCCTCCACCTAAGACGATCAAAATCTCGACGGCGGTGGTGAACCCAGACTCGGAGGCTGATGAGTCAGGAAAGTCGAGGGGTCAAGTTGTGGTGATTCGGATTCAAGACAGCGGGCCCGGATTGGCCGAAAAAGCTAAATGCCACTTGTTTGACCCTTTCTTTACCACTAAACCTGTGGGCAAGGGTACGGGACTCGGCTTGTCTATCAGCTACCAGATTGTGGTGGAAAAACACGGAGGAAGCTTGAACTGTATCTCGAAACCTGGACAGGGAGCGGATTTCAGGATTGAAATCCCCGTTGATCGCCCCCGTGCGATCAAAGGATAAACCTGCGGGCGATCGGTTCCAAAAACATTTTTTAAATTTTATTGTCAAAATGCTTGACAGATTCCCGTGTCTGGGTGTTACTATATTAAATGTTGAGACGTTGGGGCGTCGCCAAGTGGTAAGGCAGCTGGTTTTGGTCCAGCCATTCAGAGGTTCGAATCCTTTCGCCCCAGTTAAATTGTATCCAGTAAGTCAATTGTTAAACTCACCGTTTAGAGTTAGCGCTTGGCAGACTAGAGAAAAACTACTTCATTACGACAAACTTAATTAGCACTTGCTCATATCATGTCTGATCGAGCGATTAAAAGGGCGGGTTTTTGAGATTGTCAATTATTGGCAGATATTTTTCGTGAACCCGCCCCTACCCTATTAAGGGTAATGGACCGGACATAGTATCATAGGATATCAGAAACCGGGTTTATTTATGCGGGTTTTACCTCACCTAAAAGCATAGAGTTGTGGTCAAGAAATTGTTTTTTTTGGCCGTCAGTACCCATTTTTTGCAGAAACAGTTGTTTGTGCATAATCTCACTTCTGACCGCGCCGGAATTGTAAAATCGAGTCAACATTCAACACTCATATCAAATCCGGTTGCAGTGGAATGATTAAGCCACTGTTGACGCAGAGAAAACAGAGGAAGAGAACAGAGAGATGAATAATTCCGATGCAACCGGATTTGATATCAACCATCCTTCAGGTTTTCGACTAACAGTCAACAGTCAACAGTCAATCTGCCCTACTCCATATCACTGCAAAGTGCTGGGGCCACGAGCGTTTAGCCGATCGAAAACGTATCGAGAAATTGCCGGAAATGTTGTTTCGTCCTTGGCATAAGCCGGATCGTCTGCAAAAACAACTAAGATATAAATCGCGCGATCGTCTAAAGTTCTGACAAAGGCCGCTTCGCTGCGGGATTTGGAAGTATAGCCTACTTTGGAACCAAAATAAATATTAGTTGGTAAAGATTCGCCAAGAAATCCTTTTATTGAATTGCTAGGGTCATTTTTCCATGCCTTGGGGTCTAAGTCTCTAGTCAGCAAGTAAGCCATTTTGCGACTGGCGACGCTGGAAACGGCTTGCCTAGTATAGATTTCATATATTAATCTGGCCGCTTGGTCGGTAGTTACTTGATTGCGAATCGGCTGAGAAGCATCGCCCCGCAATTGCAAGTCGCGACCGATTGGCCCTTCTTGTCTTAAATAGTATATGGGATAATTTTTGGTGCTTATACGAAGATCATTGTAGCCTGCGGACTGGAAAAATGTGTTAATTTGAGTGCGCTTTTTCAGCCATGTTTGCAACTCTTCTCCTGAGAGCCTGCCGCCGGATTTTGTATCTGTGATTTTGTCTAAAAGTCTGCTGGCAGCATCGTTGTTGGAGATGCGAATCATTTGCTCTAGGTCGTTTTTAAAGGCAGATTCTCTTTGCGTAATGATGCCTTTTTCTATGGCTGAGTAAAACGCTACCATCCAAAATAACTTGGCAACGCTAGCGGGAAATCGGAGAGTTTGATTTTGATATCCGGCAAAGGTGTGACTTTTGGAATTGCTGACATCAAATAAGGTAATTGATAGCCGTTCTGCGGGCATTCCTTTGGTGGTTGCAATCTTCACTGCTTCATCAACAATCCCTTGCAATTCTTGAGAGTAAACTGGATTGGGAGGTGTTTTTATGTTGTAGCTAAAGGTAGGCTCGCTTTGACGATCGCCTAAATTGTCCGATGGTTCAATTGTCGGAGGCGAGAGTGTTTCTTGAGGCGAGACGGCCTGTTTAGACAAAATGACTGGCGGTTCTGGGGGACGGCGAATTCTGAACGGTATTGTGACAATCCAACCGATCGCGATCGCCCCGGCAATTAAGCACAGGATGTTACGGTACTTTAAGCGAGAAAATTTCGTCCTGACTCGACGACGAGATTGAACAGGACGCTGGCTGCTTTGGCGTCGTGGCCCGATTGGGCCTAGGGGCTCGATGGGGCGTCGGGGGGAAATTGGGCGTGGGCGGCGTCGGCGTTCTACTTGCATTACAGTTTTGTGCTATCAAACTCGCACGATCAGTTTATAATAGGGCGGCATCTAAATGACAAGTGTATCCATCTAGTCCGCTGTTGCCAATTTTATCTGTCTACTAGGCTGATTGAGAATTCTAGTAATTGTAAAATTTTCAGGATAGCACTGAGTTGAAGCAAAATCCTTGGAAAAACATGAAAATTTTTTGGAGTCTGGCTGTTTTGGGATTTGCGATCGTGGGCGTGAATAATTCTTTGATCCCTGATGTTTGGGCATTTCAGTCTCAATCTGCTACGGGATATGTTGTCGATCGACAAACAGCAGCACAGGGGGCGGATCTAGCGTTTTCCTTGACGGGAGAAAGCGAAAATCTGGAAATAACAAACAAGCAAAGTGTTTCCAGTTTTCCGAGTATGTTGTGGGACTTCAAAAATTTAGGGAAAATTTCCTATTCCGAATTGCTGAAGGTGCTGGCGAGAGGATCGGACTCCAATAATACCGAGAAAGAAACCGTTGCACAGCCTCAAGACATAGCACGTTTTGAAAAGGTTGTACAGTATGCAAAACAACAAAATTTGCACGATCGCTCGATCGGAGAAATCGTCCAGGCGATCGCCGATAATTTCCAAGGATCGCCCTACGCCGCTGGTTTGCTGGACAAATCCGGCGAAGAAAAGTTGATCATAACTTTGAATAAATTTGATTGCGTTTTATTTGTAGAAACCGTTTTGGCGATCGCCAGGGGCGTAGCAGTACAAGATTACGACTATCAAAATTTTGTAAATCGCATAGAAGAACAGCGGTATTTAAACGGTAAAATTAACGGTTATTGCAGCAGATTGCATTATTTTTCCGAATGGATTAATGACAATCAAAAACGGCAAACAGTGGAAAATATCACCGCTGAATTAGGCGGAGTACCCATGAATAAAACACTAAATTTCATGAGTCAGCACCGCAGCAGTTACCCGCAAATGGTGAAAGACGAAACAACTTATCAGTGCATAGTCAGCCAAGAAGCAGAATTAGCCAAAACTCCTGTTAATTACATCCCCACAAATCAGATAAAAAGTGTTTATTCTCAGTTAAAACCAGGGGATATTGTAGCGGTAGCCACGGATGTTAAAGGATTGGATGTCACCCACACAGGTTTAGTCTACCGCAATGCTGACGGCAATATGGGCTTAATTCACGCTTCGCCGGCTGGGCAGGTGAGGGTTGCTTACGACTTGCACAGATATATTAGCAGAGTCGAAAGTGCGATCGGGATTGTAGTCGCTAGGGCGAAAACTCCTAATTAAATTGGTTTGTACTGGGAGGGTGCATCAGCTTGCATTATTTTAGCTGCAAATTCAAAATCTCTAGACTTATTGCATAAATCTTTGATATATCAAGAAACCGCAGATACAAGGCAGATAAACGCAGATGAACGCAGATAATTTCCAGAGATTTTGGCACTTTGGTAAGAGGTATTCTGTGCTGACGAACTGTACAAACTCTGTTGTGGGGTGGGCAGGCGAACCCACCCTGAATAGACAATTTAAATGCACAACAGCTTATTGAACAATTTCGCTGCGAGATACCTTACTACTTCTAGCAGGATTTGGCGTTAATTCGGGTGGCGAAACTTGAACACTTCCCCACTCATTCAAAAAGCTTTTCAACAAAACCTCTTGCTGAGTGCGAAATGTCTCGACATTTGCCCCGCGATTCATAATCACAAACCACACTGTTTCTTGTTTTTCAGTGGGCAGGGCTCCGCCCAAAGCGCTAACATTATCCAACGTGCCAGACTTGAGCACTGCTAATTGGGGAAGCGGCCGTTCTGATAGTATTCCTTTATCTTTCCCAACTACAGTTAAGACATCAGCAACTGTCATGCTGTAAGGTTGAAGATAGCGTTCTAAAGCTATAAATAACGCGCAAGCAGCCCGGGGAGAAATCAGATTTTCTTCGCTCAATCCCGAACCGTTGACGAGTTGAATTTCTGCGGGAGGAACTCCGGTTGCTGCTGCTGCTTTTTGGGCGACTTTTTTGGCGCCACCGACAGTATCAGCTAGCATATCTGCCATGAGATTGTTGCTGTACTGATTCATTTTTTTGATCAATTCAGCAAGGGGCAAAGAATAATGTTTGACTAAAGGCTGCACGTCATTGGGAGATGCTGGCAAAACTTGTACAGTACCCTCAATTGCTATTTGGGGTTTTGGCGTATTTGGAGGCAGTGTTTGATACTGGGCGGCGGCTTCGCTGGGCCAGATTTGACTGTTCAATCCTTGTTTGAGCAATTCTCCCGATTTGAGGGGATCAAGTTCAAAGTTCATGTAAAACTTATCGACAATTATCAAATTGCCACTGACTTGCTTGATGCCTTTTTGATTTAAGGCGTTACCAAGGGCGATCGCCTCTTCCCATACAAACAACGGGTCGGCGTTTCCCTGTACAATTAAATCGCCTTTTAATACGCCGTTTTCAATTTTTCCAGTTGTACCAATTAAGGTGATAAATTCATGTTCCGGCCCGAATTCTTGCAGTGCTACCAGAGATGTTGCTACTTTGGTAATAGAAGCGGCCGACATAGGAACGGTACCTTGATGATTGGCTAGCAAAGTATTGCCAGATTGCATCCATACGCCTTGGTTTTCTTTGGCAAAACCTTGGGCAGCCAACCCGTTGAGATATTGCTGGATTTTGGTATTTGTGGCTGTTTCGGGATTGCTAACAGAGACTATTAAGGGCTGAGGCTGATTTGGTTTAACTGGGGGCGGGGAAGATTCAGCTACAGGAGAGGGAGATGTAAGTTGAGGTGATTCACTAGCTGCACATCCGGCAATAATTGTGAGAAGGGCGATCGAACTTACAGCAGTCAAGTAGGGGTTTTTCAGCATTACCTTAATTGTTTTCATCCAATGTACGATCGTCTGTTCGGCACGCCCGATGGAAAGTTTAACATTAACACGCGCGTTTTGGAGCATCCGGATCTGCGTTACCAGAATCCCGAACCGCTAACATTAGCTATCTTCTTCTCCATCTTCCTTCGCGTTCTTTGCGTCTTCGTGGTTTGTTAAATAGAGATTGTTTAAAGACTGCGGAATTTTATACCAATAGTCCGGACTGTTTTTAGTTAGTAGTCTGAAACCCTCGATTTTTCGTTGGTATCTCGATTGCCTTGGAGCCGGGAAACCCTTATTCTACGGTTGGTAATCAAAAACTGTTTGAAGTATTGAAATCTAAAATCTAAAATCTAAAATAGTCTGATCTTCAGCGCCTGGGGCCTTCACCCCAGGCCGATCGCTCTCACAAATTTTCGATAAACTGGTTTATCCAGCCATACTCCCTATACTCAGTGGCACCATTTCGCCGTGCATCGTCAGGCCTAATAACATCGCCCCGCCCGGTCGAATCAACTCTCCTGTAAGCGCGCAGCGTTCCTCCTGCTGTGCTGTAGCATTAATGCTGGCTCGAATATCCGATCGAGAAAACATCTGCCGATACTCTCCAGACTTCTGCTGCACGTAATTCCAGAGCAAATCTCGAATCAAAGCTTGATAGCCTTGATTGCCCGCGAGCTCTTTAAGTCTCTCCTTGAGTTCTCTTTCGAGTCGAATGCTGGTGACTTCCATTTCGGTGGTTGAGGTTCTAGGTAGGGTATGCATAATTTTTTCTCCGTGACGGGTGGACATATGTGTAATATCAGTGTAGTATGTTTACAGCTAGATTGAAAGCCTCTTAACCACCTTCTGCCGACAGTGAAATTTCTCCCCACCTACTCCACCTATCAACTGAAGTGCGATCGCCCCACGGGTCACTCCGAGTCGTTAGAGCACGTCTTTAGCACGGGTTTTGCGACTGTCGCAGCGACCTCGTGGGCGGGCTTGGGCCTAATTAAACCCGGTTATAGTGGATTAGGACAAATTGCAGAAATTAATTACAACGAGATAGACCGAGACGGTCTGCAAGTGGCACAGCCACATCGAGATACGCGAAGCGGGAGGTACAGCTAAACGACTGTACCAAGACAGGATGAAAATTTGCATGAAAGCAGTTTTTCTAGCCCCCGCTTCTAAGTAAGAGAAGCGGGGGCATTTGATTGGATATTTGAGAAATTCGATCCGCTTGGGGAACTGGGAAAAAACCAGATGTAGCCAATGTAGGCGTTGCACCGAAAATCCCAAATCCCAAATCTAAAATCTAAAATCTAAAATCTAAAATCTAAAATCTAAATGAGGAGGAGCAAGCCGTGACCGTAGTAACTGATGTATTGAGGCAATCTGTGGTGGTGTTTTCTCAAAATTACCTACCAATGAGCCGTGTCAACATCAAACGGGCGATCGTACTGTTGGTAACAGGCAAGGCTGAACCTCTTGATTTTAGCATTGGCAACGGCTGGCTGGTACGATCGCCCAGCACCAGCATCCACGTACCCGAACAAATCCGCTTGACTTTTGGTAACAGGGAACGCCTGTGGAAAGTGCCCCCGGTCAATCGCCGGGAAGTTCTGCGCCGCGACGCTCATTCTTGCCAATACTGCGGTAGCAATCGGCATTTGACGCTGGATCACGTGATGCCTCGATCGAAGGGCGGCCCGCATACTTGGGACAACGTGGTGACGGCTTGCGAACGGTGTAACTCTCGTAAGGGCGATCGAACTCCCGTAGAAGCTGGAATGTCTCTGCGAACTAAGCCGAAGGCCCCCATACACCCCACTGTTGCTTTTGCCGAACTGTTTTGGCACGAATATCAAATAGGGGAATAGGGAATGGGAAGAATTTTAGATTTTAGATTTTAGATTTTAGATTTTAAATTGAGGCGTAATTCTCATCTAAAATCTGCCCTAAATCGCAATTCCAAATTCCCGATCGCCAATTTTCAATTACCAATTTTAAACTTTCAATTCCAAATTTAGGGCTGTCAATATGCTGAAGTTGACTTACACTGAAACGGGCTTTAACCTAGAGCGTTTGGCTCAATCTCCCGAACAGTTAGTGGCGCTGCGAGTTGTGCTGGCTATGCGAGTTGGCCAAAGCATCAGCGTCGAACCGAGCACTGCGGCATTTTTGCTGCCCGCGAATTTGCCGGCGCTGTCTCTGTTGGAATCTGAGGCCCGCCGAAACGACAACGATGCGATCGAGCTTTGTGTTGCTGATGCTGACTTTGTAGAAGTGACACTGCGCGGTACGTGGATTTCTGAGGCGTCTGAGGAGGCTGACGGCGTGTTTGCGACTGTGTTGGGCGATCGGGCGGAGCTCTTGCTGCTCAATCTCTGGCTCGAAACTCAGGCTGCTGCGGAGGTTGTCGGGGAAGTCGGCGATTAATATCGGATGTGGAAGGAAGAGAGAACAAGCAAGAGGGAAGAAGCAAGAAGGAAATATTTTCTTCATATCGCACTCCCCCACTTTTTCCCCTTCTGGCGATGTCAGTGGCGCACTCAATTCCATTCTCCTTGCAGCCCAAAAGCAGCCCAATAATAAGGAGATTGCCATTTTGGAAGCTGTAGCACTTCGATTTGCGCCGATCGCAGTGCCGCAGCAGGCGGCAATTTATCTTGGAGCATTTTTTTGTAAAATCGTGTCATCAGCTCAGAAGTTACTGGATCGTCAACACTCCACAGAGAAACCACCACACGCGGCGCCCCCGCATACATAAACCCTCTCGTCAAACCCACCAACCCTTCTCCTTTAATGTCTTTTCCCAAACCCGTCTGACACGCACTCAGCACCACCAACTCAGCCGGTAAATTGAGATTAAAAATATCATTCAGTCGCAAGTAGCCATTTTGTAACGTACCTTTCTCATCAACCAAAGAAAGCACCAATCCCGATAATTCGGGATGTTTGCTATTAGCAAATCCGTGCGTAGCGAAATGAACAATGCGATATTGAGATAAATCAGGATCAGTTGTTGTGGTACGATTAGCCGTAAAGTCAAGCGCTTGTTTTTCCAAATCATCAGGAACCAAAGCCAAGATTTGCTGAGCTTCTGTTCGCGTGAAAGGTAGGCGAGTCCAATAAATGTTAGCCTCAGAGGCCGATCTCTGTAATTGTTGCGCTTCCACTGGCAGATTTTCAACAGTTTGATTCTTGGTTGCAGGCGATGTACTTGTGCCTTTGAGCCGTTCATCGTCAGTGCTAAAAACTGGATCTGCAAACAAGGCGATCGTCTTTGGAGCCGGTTGACGAGTCGCCATATCCCGCCGCAGAATAGCTAAAGTTGAGGCAGAAGGCAGATTAACAATTTCATGCTTAACTATTAGCGGCGCTTCAGATTTTTCCAGAGTAAGGGCGCCAAAAGGGATGTATTGCAAGGCTCCATCCGCAACAATTAGCAAGCGCTTGTTGCCCAACTCAGAAGCAACTGGAGCGAGGATCATTTGGCTTATAAGTGCAGCAGATTCGGCAACCATTTGAGGAGAGGTTCTCGTGGTCTCTTTGGTTAAAGTATCGCGGAAATTCTTAGCCGTAGCTTCAATCTCGGTGCGAGAAGGAAGTTCGTAACTGGTGAAAGAAGTTTTCGTCACCGCCCACAAATAACTGCGCTCCTCACCCAAAGAATATTCTAAAAGTAGCGTTTTGTCATCGATTACCTGTTGTTGAATTTGTTGCAAGTTGAGAGGTTCGGGATATTTGAGAGCAGCGTAACGAGGACTACTGGCGCGAATTTTAGCTTCTATTTGAGCGAGTTCCTTGAGAACTGTGTCGATTTTTTGTTGAATTTCCTCCCGAGCTTCTTGCGTAGATTGAGCGATGACAATTTGGTATTTGCGAGTCTGAAAATCACTAAGTTGTTGTTGCAAATTTTGTTCTTGTGCTAGCAGTTGCGGGTCAACACCTTGGCGAATATTTGCGCTGGCTTCGCTGAGGAGTTCAAGCAGACTGCGGGCACGGGCACGTTCGCTAGCATGAAAGGCTTGTGCGTCGTAACCTCGATCGGGATTTTTCTGGTGCAGTTGCATCAACAAATCGATGTAAAACTGGTAATAATCTTGGTTGCGGGCAAAGTAAGACTGGCGCAGTTCTTGGCTACCGATTTGAGTGCGGAGGTTTTCAATAATATTAATTGCGGTTTCAATTTCGGTTTGGGCAACTGTGAGGTTATTTTGTTGGCGGTTTAAGATGGCAAGATTGTAGATGATGTGCGCTTCTTCTGTTTTGTAACCGAGTTGTTGGGATAGAGATAAAGCTTGGTTATAGTTTTCAATGGCGATAGAATTCTGACCTAAAGCAGCTTGTATTTTTCCCATTTGGTTGAGGACTGTGGTTTCTTTTACTTTGTCGTTTAAGTGTCGGGAGATGCTAAGGGCTTGGTTGTAGGCATTCAGGGCCGTTGACCATTCTTTTGAAGCGATGTAGGTGCTACCAATGCCAGCTAAGGCAGTAGCTTCTGCTGCTAAATTACCTGCGGGTCGGGAGATTACCAGGGCTTTGTTGTAGGAGTCTAGGGCATTTTTCCAGTTTCCTGTAGCAGCGTGAATATCACCAATGTTGTTGAGGGTGTTGGCGACTGTCGCTTGGTCATTTAATTGATAAAACAGGGGCAAAGCTTGGTTATAGTAATCCAGGGCGCTTGTCGGGTCAGCTAAATCGGTGTAGAGTTGACCAAAACTGTTGATAATAGCGGCTTCTTCGGCTTTGGCACCGGCTTGTTTTGATAAGGGTAATGCTTGATTGTAGGAGTCTAGGGCAGATTGAAATTGTCCGAAATTGGCGTAAATTTTACCCATTGAAAGGAGAGTACGTGTGGCTTGGGCGTAGTTTCTATCTGCACGATAGAGTGCGAGGGCTTCTTCTAATTTTGCCAGTGCAAGTTGTTTAGATTCGACTGTGCTTTGACTAGAAAGTTGATTTCCTTTGATAAATGCTAATTCAGCAGCAGAAACTTTTATTCCAAGTGATAAGTCCCACAGGCGAGCAGTTCTATCACTACTAGCAGTGAGGATTTGGCGACCATCGGGGCTAAATACTGCACTGTTGACCTCTTCCTCATGTCCCCGGAATATGGCTAGAAGATTACCTTTGGTATCCCACAGACGGACGGTTTTATCAAAACCCGAAGTAATGATTTGCCGGCCCTCGGGACTAAATACGGCACTTTTGACTCTCAAATTAGGCTCATGGAATTCTGCTTTGAGATTACCTTTGGTATCCCACAGGCGAACGGTTCCATCCCCACCGGCAGTGAGGATTTGACTACCATCGGGGCTAAATACTGCCGTGTAGTCCGTAATCGACCAGGGTACTTTATCCTTCCTGCGCGGGAACTCGACTAGGAGATTGCCTTTAGTATCCCACAGGCGAGGAGTTCCATAAAGATAAGAACTCTCAGTCAGAATTTGGAGACCATTGGGACTAAATTTGGCACTCTTGATCAATCCCTCCAATCCCTCCTTCCCCCGGAACAGCGCCAGGAGATTGCCTTTGGTATCCCACAGGCGCGCGGTTTTATCATAGCTGCTAGTGAGGATTTGGCTGCCATCGGGACTAAATACGGCAGTTCTGACATCATTCTCATGTCCTTGGAATATAGCCAATACATTACCTTTGGTATCCCACAGGCGGGCGGTGTTATCACTACTAGCGGTGAGGATTTGACGACCGTCCGGGCTAAATACTGCACTTTCAACATCCTGCTGGTGTCCCTGGAGCTCGGTGAGGATATTACCTTTGGTATCCCACAAGTGGGCGGTTTTATCACCACTTGTCAGGATATGGCGACCATCCGGGCTAAATACTGGTTTTCTGACCTTTTTCTTAGGGACTTGAAACTTGGTTAGAAGAGTGCCTTTGGTATCCCACAAGCGGATGGTTTCATCCCAACTAAGGGTGAGAATTTGGCGACCATCCGGGCTAAAGACTGCACGCTCGAATCCATACTTATCGTCCCGTAACTCTGCCAGTTGAGCGTTATTTTTAGATACGCTTTCCCGAAAAGTTTGCAGCGCTGCCATTTGCTGGGCTTGGGCAGCAATTGCTACTGATACATCCCACAGACGGGCGGTGCCATCTCCACTGGCGGTGAGAATTTGACTACCATCGGGGCTAAATACGGCACTTCCGACACCTCTTTCTATGTCATGCCCTCGGAACACAGCCAGGAGATTGCCTTTGGTATCCCAAACTCGCGCAGTTCCATCATAGCTAGCGGTGAGGATTTGACTCCCATCGGGACTAAATACGGCACTGGTGACTCCTTTCTCATGCCCCCGAAACTCTGCCAATAGATTGCCTTTGATATCCCACAGGCGAGCAGTGTCATCCAAAGTGGTGGTGAGGATTTGGCGACCGTCGGGGCTAAATATGGCTGTTTCGATCCGCTCCTTATGCCCCCGGAACACGACTAGGAGATTGCCTTTGATATCCCACAGGCTGGCGGTTTCATCTCGACTAGCGGTGAGGATTTGGCGACCATCCGGGCTAAATACTGCACTTCTGACGCTCCCCTCAAGCCCGAGTGGGAACTCGGCCAGGAGATTGCCTTTGGTATCCCATAAGCTGGCCGTTTTAGACCCACTGATTGTAAGGATTTGGCTGCCATCAGGACTGAATACTGCACTATGGACTATCAACTCCAAAACCCCCACTGGCATTTTCTGAAGCACCGAGAACTGAACGAGGAGGTTGCCTTTGCTATCCCAAAGGCTGACCGGGTAGCACTGGCAATCGCTGGGGATGATTTTGCTACCATCAGGGCTAAATACTGCATTGATGGAACTGTGCCCTTGCAATACAGAGAGGAGATTGCCTTTCGTGTCCCACAAACGGATGTTCTTACCATTGGTGGTGAGGATTTGGCGAGCATCGGGGCTAAATATTGCTCTATAGACCCCTTCCTCATGCCCCCGGAACTCGGTTAGGAGATTGCCTTTGAGATCCCACAACCGTGCAGCTTCATCTAGACTAGCGGTGAGGATTTGCTTGCCATCGGGACTAAATACGGCACTGGTGACAAAACTATTGTGTCCTCGGAATATTGCCACTTGAGCGTTATTTTTGGACACGCCTTCCTGAAAGGTTTCCCTGGCAGCTATTTGCTCGGATTGGGCAGTAATGGCGGCTGACACGTCCCACAGGCGGGCGATTTTATCCCAACCGCTGGTGAGGATTTGCCTGCCATCGGGACTAAATACTGCCCGTACTACCTCCTCATGTCCCCGCAACTCGGTTAGTAGATTGCCTTTGGTATCCCACAGGCGGGCGGTTTTATCCATACCGCTGGTGAGGATTTGCTTGCCATCGGGGCTAAATCCTGTTGTCCTCCTGACAGAACTCGTGCGGAAATCATGCTGCCCAAACACAGTCAGGAGATTGCCTTTGATATCCCACAGGCGCGCGGTTTTATCCATACCGCTGGTGAGGATTTGCCTGCCATCGGGGCTAAATATTGCACTTTCGACAAGATCTTCATGCCCCTGGAACTCGGTTAGGAGATTACCGTTGGTATCCCACAGGCGGGCAGTGTGATCCTCGCTGGCGGTGAGGATCTGCCGGCCATCGGGACTAAATACTCCACTGAGGACAGTAGCTGTATGCCCCTGGAATTCTTTGAGAAGATTGCCTTTGATATACCACAAGCGGGCGGTTCTACTCGAACCGACGGTGAGGATTTGGCTGCCATCGGGCCTAAATACTGGATTGTCCCCCTGGAACTCTGCTTTGAGATTGCCTTTGATATCCCACAGCCGGAGGGTTTTATCCCTACTGGTGGTGAGGATTTGGCGACCATCGGGGCTAAATATTGCATTGTTGACCCCCGTCTCATTCGCCTGGAACTCTACTAGAAGATTGCCTTTGACATCCCACAGCCGGACGGTTTTATCCCCACTGGCGATCAGAATTTGTCTGCCATCGGGACTAAAGACGGCACTGCTGATACCATCCTCATGCCCCCGGAACACAGTCAGGACATTACCTTTGATATCCCACAAGCGGGCGGTTTGATCTCGACTAGCAGTGAGGATTTGGCGACCATCAGGGCTAAATACTGCACTTCCGACCATCTCCCCATGCCCCACAAACATGGCGATTTGCCCGCCAAATGCTTGCACGGGTTGCTGCGTTCCCGATGCGCTTGGTTTTTCTGTTGTCGGTGACTGGGATGGTGTGGGAATCCTGGGTTGGCCGCTGATGGGGATGCTGTAGGTAGTAGCGAATACAACTCCCATCACCAGAGGGAGACAGCGATGCACTTTTCGGTATTTGTCTGGCAGCATAATTGTTTTTTGGGAGAGTTAAGAATTGGGAGAGGGGGGTCAACTAAACCTGTCTCTAGCGAATCCCTAAAAGCCAAAAGCTATAGTTTTTTGGATAGGCAAATCTGCTTAGCGTTGGCTCTTTTTTTTACCGAGGTCATCAAAATTAAGATGGGCTGGGGGTTAGTTGTCAGAAAAAATTATTTATGTTAAGGACAAACTCTATCATTTTTCATAATCTTTGTCTGTCATTGGCTGCGTCAAGGATGAGGAAAAGACGTTAAGGGCAGTAACTTGAATCGGCGGCGGGGCGTTTGCTCGTCGATGTTATTATCTTTTCACTGGTTGACTGTGGTGTGTAAAGCGAGCTGATTTTTCTCAAGGGACAGCTACCTGGGTGTAATACCAACTCCGGTAGCGTGGGAATTAATATTACCCCCAGTCAGGACACCGCGAGTGCCTAAGTCCTCATAGGTTGCAGCATTATCAATTAGCTTTTTAGGAACAGGCTGTCCGGCCTGTTCCACAATAAAATTTATATTCTGTGGAACAGGCCGGACAGCCTGTTGCTGACAATGCTGCCAGATATCAGTAAGTCCCTTTATACCAATTTTTTATGAGGTTGCATAGAATCCGATCGCCCCTAGCGAGCGGGCGGGCACGGGGGCACCGCCCCTACTAAGGCGGGGACAAGATTCTTCTCAAAGTCCCCCAACAATCAGGGGGATGCGAGGGGGATCGAGATATGTGCAACTTCACATTAAATTGGTATTAGGGTGTATAAATTATGTTGAAATAAAGACCGTTATCTTGCAGATTGTCGCCTTTATCGCTAATCCTCACCAAAGGAAAAGCGTAATCTACTCGCAAGTTCACCCGCTGTATCGGTTCCCAGATTACCCCCAAACCCACACCTGCTAAAAATGTCTGATTAGTTAATGTATTAGGATTGTTCGCAACGTTCCACACCGTACCCGCATCCAAAAAAGGAGCCAATTGAAGTTTGGGATTTCCCGAAGCATCGCGCTGCAAAGTAATCCGATCTTCGATGGAAACTCTGAAGCCGTTATCCCCAGAACGGACATTTTGGCGGTAGCCACGCAAAGATTGCCCGCCGCCAATTACAAATTGCTGGGAAGGCAACAAACTATTAGCTGATAACTGTAAGTCGGCCTGCAAAATTAATAAATGTTTGTCATTCAATCGCTGTACTCGCTGCACTTGACCCAGCCAACTCAAAAATTGTCCGTCGGGATCTGAACCTTCGTTTTGAGTAGCATCAAACAAGCTAGTGCCGATCGTAAATTGCGATCGCAAGGCCCAAGCGCCCTGCGGGTCCCGCCGAATGTAGTCCTGTCCCAGCTTAATTGCACTCGTAGTGGTGACACCATTGGAGTCCGGGCCGATGCCAAAAGGAGTCGGTTCGCCGGCGACAAAAGTTCTGCCTGTCTGATAAGTAAAACCGGCAGATAAGGCAAATTCTTCGATCGGCGTTCTCCGCAGTGGCTGGCGGTAACTAACTTCAAATAAATGCGATTTTCCCGAAATGTCAAAAGTATCAAAAGGTTCTTGCACAATACTGTTGCGGTTCGGGGCCGCCCTCAATTGCAAAGTGCCGTTCATCGCATTTAGGGGCACGCGATAGCTGAAATCAAACACGTCTGAATCGCCGAGCGATCGATAATAAGCCCCTGCAAGTTCGTCGCCATTTCCTGTTATATTTCGGTGCCGCAAACTAACTCCCAATCTTTCTGAACCGACACTGGGAGGCGAGTAATTGTCAATGCTGAAAGTAGGTTGAAATGGATTAGCTTCCGAGATTCGGACTATCAGAATGCTCTCGCCTTCATTATCCCCAGCCCGCAGACTGGCTTCTACATTGTCAAATAAAGGATCGACTCGCAGCAGCCGGAGTTGGTCTTCTAATGAAGCTGTGCTTAAAGGCATTCCCGCACCGAGACGAATCCGGCTGCGGATGTAACTCGGATTCAATCTTTTAGTTCCTTCTACCTCAATTCGGGCTAGCTTGCCTTCGATAACTTGAATTTGGACTACCCCTGCGGTGATAGTTTGGGGCGGCAAGACTGCTCTCGAAGTGATGTAGCCACGATTGAGGTAAATTTCGGTAATTTTGTCGGCGATTTGTTTGAGCTGTTCTAGGGTGGTAGAACGGCCTTCTAAGGGGTTGACTAAGGCATTAATTTCATCTTGGCTTAAAATTGTGCTGCCAACTACTTGAATTTTTTGCACCTCAATTGGTGTATTCGGGAGGGTTGGGGGAACTGGCGACGGGGACGGCGGCGCTACTGTGGGTGGTACTTGGGGAGGTTCTGGGGAAGGCTGGGGGGCTGGTTGCAGAAATCGATCGCGATTTGGATCTGGTTCCGTCGGCGGCGGTGGCAGGTTTGGAGGCAGCGAGGGTTGGTTCTGGGCTAAAATATGATTGCAATGTAGCTGGTTCTGACATTGGGGATCGTTGTCAACGAGATTTGTTTGTTCGGGCAAGATGCCCGCACCACAAGCAGTTTCATCGATTGTGGAACAGGCTTCTGGGCTGTTCTCGGCGGGGTTCGATTGTGTTTCTGGTTCAGGGTTGGTCTCGATCGCATCGGGAAGCTGATTTAAGTTTGTTGCTGTTTCATCCTGCTTGATTTCGAGTTTTTGCAGTGCTAATACTTGATTGCCCGTATCTGCTGAGTTGTCAGCGGCGACAGGCAACAGAGAAATATCGTTTGTTTGGGATATAGCTTTATTGGCATAAAAGCAAGCCATCGGCAGTGCAGTTAGAAGTGAAATCCCCAACCGAAATAGTGCAATATTTGCATTCGGGCGCATAATTAATAATTTCTCTAAAATAAGTTTGTCGGCTGCTTCACTATGCCAGTTTATCATTTAGTATTAGGCGAAATTTGACCATCAAAATTTCCACCGTCCGCCTTTCAAGATGCCAGAAGTCCGAACTGCTAATCAGTACACAAATTTTAATTTATTTAGGACGATCGACCAAACAACCCGCAACAGGCAAAAATCATCTGTGGCGCTGCCAAATACCCTTTTAGGTTTTAGATTTTAGATTTGAGAATTGGCAATGACTTATGGCTATCAGGGTTTGGAGCACGGGCCTACCGTTACATTCTTTGCGTGAAACTGGTATTGAATTATTTTCTTGTGATCGGTGTTATTTCACTGGCGACTAAGGGTTCTTGGGCTATTTTGCCGAGTTCGACTGAGTTCAAAACTGCTGACCACTTGATCGCTAAACTGGAATCGCTGGGAGACTGGAGACGCAATTTAGCTAGAGTTGCCAGGTACTCGTACCAGAGATTTTGTTGGGCGAAGATGCTGAGCTTGGTGAGATCGGACGATCGATCCAACTCTGTTTTCACGCTTGAAGCGACAGCAGTGCGGTTGATCCACCCGGAAACGAGAACATCATCTTGTGTATTTTTGGGGTTGCATTTGATAGTAAAGTACCATTGATAGTTTTTGCCAACTTCCAGGGCTGGCGAGTTGTCGTCGGAGCCGAGGCTGACGCTAACGATACCTGCACGGCTAGTTACCATGCGAAAACTTTTTTTGTATAGTGTTTTGTCCCTTTGGTCTGCTAACTCAAACTGAACTGTTTTGTCGAGGGCTACGGGAAGGTAGTAGAAAAATGTTGGCTTTGCTGATATGGTTTGCCCCATAGTTGATTGGGGAATCAAGGCGGTTAAGGCAGTTGTGGCCGTGGGGCATTCTAAGCCGCGGGTTCCTCCCCCTTCCCGCCTTCCGGGTACTCCGTCCTCCGGCGGTTGAAAGCTATTCCACGCCGCTCCCAATTGCTGGCTGTTCGGTCTGCTTCCGCTGGGTTCAGGGGGTTGAACTGTTTGCCAGTTGAGGGGTAGCTGCGGTGGTGAGGCGCGCTGGACAAGGTTTGCGGGGCTTTTGAGAGCCTCTGCTGGTATTAAAAAACTACCGGCGGCAACTGCCTCTAAAGACAGAATTAAGGAAAGAGCACCGATATTTAGAGCAGACTTCAAAGCCATGACGAACCTGCCTTCTGATGAACCTAGGAACTTTATCGCACGGTTTTATTCTATCCAAGGTTTTGACGGATATCGTAATCTGTTGTACTTAATTTATATCTTCAGGCAGATACGATTATTTGGGTCGATCTGCTCAACATAGAATTCTCTGTCGCGTTTGTCAGTGGTAGCTTAGTAGTTATACTTACTTCCATTCACTGCTGCAGGTTGGGTTGAGCTTGTTAAACCCAACTTTGACAAAGACTAATATTCGGGGTCTTTTAACTCTAGCAAGAGGCTACAACGCCTCTTTTCGTAAAAACACCTGGTTGATGCGTCAGTCCTGGATATCAGGAAACTCGGCAATTTTGCTGGTGAACCTCAAGCGCTCGGCTACAAGTTACAAATCAGTTTTTCTGTACAATACCGGCAAGAAATTTAGCATGAATCTCGATTCACCTGTTCTCTCGGATAAACAGCCTTCGGGGCTGCGGATGGTCAGACCCATCGGAGTCTTGGCACTGCACGGCATTGCTTTTTTAGGAAATAGGTTGTTCGCTGTCGATCGCGCCGAAGGGCTGCTATTGGAGATCGATCGAGAAAGTGACAACACTACTGTTTTGAATCCATTTCAAACGGCTAAGTTTACCGGCGCAACGGGGCTGGCTATTTCGGAAGATACTCTCTGGTTTGCGCGGGATGAGGATATTTGTTGCTGTCGGGGCGCAATTCGGGACGGGGCGATCGCTGAACTCAAACCGGAACATTTTGTTTCACTTTCTTATCCTGCTGACGGGATTGCTGTTTGGAAATCTACGCTTTATGTGACTTGCCAGAGATTAAACTCGATTCTGGTTTTTGACCTGAAAAGTGGTCGGGAAATTACTCGGTTTTACGCTCCCGGTATTGGGGTAGAAAATATTACAGTCCGGGATGAGGAAATTTGGGTTTGCGACAAAACTGAGCAAACTGTTTACTGTTTGGAACGGGGAACTGGGGAGATTAAATTTAGTGTTTTGACTCCCTTTGAGTCGCCTTCTGGTTTGGCTTTTCACAAGGATTCCGAAACGGGGGAGGAGGTTCTGTACGTGGCTTATGCCGGGGATGAACTTTACATCCGGGATGACCCGAATTCGGAAGATCCTTTTCAGTTGACCAAGCGCGATCGCACTTTTATTCAGCCCTTGTCTTTTCACTACAATGAAGCTGACCGCTACGCTTTGTCAAACGGTTTTTTGATGGAAATGTCTTATGTAGAGGAACTGTCTCCTCTCGATGAGGTAGACATCGAAAATTTAGAGTGGCGGATTGCTTTGCCTTCGGAAACTCATCGGCAAAAGGTAAGGAGTGTTACGCCGATTGGAATGCCTTTTACTGAGGAAATTCAGGAAGGAGAACGGGTGGCGGTGTTTAAGTTCGATCGGCTGCACCCTGGGGAACGCCGAATTTTTGGCTGGAAGGCATTGTTAGAAGTTCGATCGATTAAGTATCAGTTGTCACCTAGGGATGTCGAAAAGATTCCTAAGCTGTCGCCGGAGTTTGCAGCTAAGTATTTGGTGGATAATGACAATTTGGCGATGGATACGGATATTGTGCGATCGGCTGCTGTGGCTGCCATTGGCTCGGAAACTAACATTCTCAGGCAATTGCTGAGCATTCGTAATTTTGTTTACGATCAACTTTCTTACGGAATTAGGCCTCACATTGACACTCCCGATATTGTGCTGCGCCGCGGTATCGGTTCCTGCGGCGAATACGTGGGAGTTTTGTTAGCTTTGGCTAGGTTAAACGGGATTGCTTGCCGCACGATCGGGCGCTACAAGTGCCCCGCTTTTGCTGACAGAAAAGGTGTGTCGCTGGAGCCGGATTTCAATCACGTTTGGCTGGAATTTTACATTCCGGGTTTTGGCTGGGTGCCGATGGAATCTAATCCTGATGATATTCAAGACAGAGGCCCTTATCCGTTGCGATTTTTTATGGGTTTGGCTTGGTATCACGTAGAAATTGGCAAAGGAATTCGGTTTCAAAGTCTCACGAGCGGTGGTCTTCCTTTAAATAAGGAGGAGGTTTCCGTGGGGAGTCTGGCAATTAATCATGTGAGGTTTACAATTTTGTCAGAGTTGCCAGCAGTTTGAAGAGAGTGTTAACAGTTAACAGTTAGCCGTCTATATTCAACTGTTAATTGTTAACATTTTTCATCTAAAATCGAAAGTAGAAAATGTAAAATCAGAGGAAGAGGGGTTGTGGAATTTTCGATTGCTAATTTTCTCGTTTTAGTTGCCTTTGTACTGCTGCTAACTGTGACTGGTGGGGTGGCTTATTTGACTTCTGTTGAGTGGCGCGATCGCAGGCGGTTAGATAAGGCTAAACGGAAAAAAAAGTAGCTTTTTGCTGTTGACAAAGTGCATCTTTTATGATATAGAATAAGGCGACCTGGTTAGGTCGCCTTATTTTTTGATTTGAGGTATAGCAGAAGGAAGAAGGAAGAAGGAAGAAGGAAGAAGGAAGAAGCAACAATCGCAATGGTTTCAGCAATTTAAAATCTCCTAACCGACTTGGCGGTTGCTATATTTTCACCGCAGATAAAAGAAAGTTCGCTAACCTAAACGTTGTAGGTTTGTAGTCAGGACTTGAGTCCTAGTAGTTTTATGAGGGATCAAGTCCTGACTACAAAACAATTTGATTGCAGTCGTTCGTTAGCGAAGCCCTCGAAGAGGATCGCACATAAGATGATTCACGGGCGAGACGCCCGCGCCACAACACACACACCAGAACAAACACACAGGAAAAAGGGGATTTGGGAGTTGGTATTTTAAGTCCACTGTCTGAAAAATGTATTTTCTTGCCAAGCGGTGGCGGTGCGTTTTTCAAGTGCTGCCATTTCTGTTGTGTTTAGGGGTTGGAATGCTTGGGCGACTTTTAAGTTTTCTTCTAATTGCTTTACTGAGTCGGCGGCGATGACGCAGCAGTGCACGCCGGGAAGTGAAAGCGTGTAGCCCATTGCTTGGTGCATTCCATCTAAAACACCGTTCTGAAATAATTTGCCGTAAGCGGGTATTTTCATGGCTATGACGCCGATATTTTTGGCTTTGGCAATTGGTAAAGCGCTGGTAACAAAGGAGCGCGGATGATGTTTTTCGGCGGCGTTGAGGGAGATTAATGTTGTGTCGAAAGGATAGCGCTCCAGGCCTGCCACAATGATAGCAGGTTCGTGGTGTCCGGTGATGCCGGAAAAACGAATTATTTTTTGCTGCTTGGCTTCTTCGATCGCCTTTATTGCTCCGTTGGTACTGAAAATTTGGTCTAATTCTGTTTGGAATGAGACGTGGTGGAGTTGCCACAAGTCTAGTCGATCGGTTTTCAATCTTTTGAGCGATTGTTCTAAGTCTCTCCACGCGCCATCTCTGTCTCTGGCCGAGGTTTTTGTGGCTAGGAATATGCGCGATCGATATGATGGCAAAACTTTGCCTAAGTTTTCTTCGCTGGGCCCGTACTCGGCCGCCGTGTCAAAATAGCGAATGCCTAGTTCGATCGCACGTTCAATTTGTACCCCCGCTTCTGCTTCTCTGCCCTTCTGCGACAGCGGTGTTTGTCCGCCTCCCCCCAAACCGAAAATCGGCACTTTCACGCCGGTGTTGCCTAACAGTCGTTCTGGCATTTTTACTGTGGCGGCCGCCTGGTTATTGGGTGCGGCTGCGATTTCCCGATCCTGCTGTTCGATCGCCTTAGCACCTGCAATGCCGCTGGCAACAGCTATACTGCTCAATATAAAATTGCGGCGAGTCTTTTTGCGGGTCATTGTTTCCGTCTCCTCAGAATATATGAGAGAAATTAACCGCGTTTGTGTTGGCACAATACATAAAATTTTACTGCAAATAAGATAAATTTCCCCCTCTCCGAGGAAGGAGAGGGCTGGGGGAAAATTATCTATGTGCCGATCGATTATTGGTCAATTATCCATGCGCGAATCAGTTCGTTTATCTGTTCTGGTACTTCGTCGTGGGGACAGTGACCAGCTTTGATAAAGTGTTCTGTCAACTGGGGATAGTGTTTGCGAAATTTGGCGCTTCTTTCTGCGGAATTCATCCACGGATCGCCTTCTCCCCACAGCATTAGCAACGGGCAGGTTAATTGACTAAGTAATACGTCAATTTTTTCGCCTTGGGGTGTTCGGAATACGGAAGAGAACACTTTGGGGGCACCGGGATCGCAGGAGGGAAGGTATATTTCTTCTACTAATTGGTCTGTGACTGCGCTTTGGTCGAGATATACTTTTTCTAGGGTTTTCCGAATTGTCGATCGCTGGCGCACGTACTGGAACAGCAGAAAACTTGCCCAATCTTGCTGAAATAAGGTTTTAGCTACTGCAGATATGGCTTTTTGCAAGGGCGGGGCTTCGGGTGCGGGCTGCGGTTCGCTGAAGGGGCCGGCGCTGTTGATTAATATGAGTCCCGCGGCTGATTCGGGGCGCTGGGCAGCTACACACAAGGCGGCGTAGCCTCCGAGGGAGTTGCCAGCTAGTACGGCGGGCCGGCCGATGATGTTGGTAATAAAGTCGTGGAGTTGGTCGCGCCAGAGGTCGCCGCTGTACTGCAATTCGGGTTTTGCCGATCGCCCGAATCCGATCAGGTCGATCGCCCAGACTTCAAAATCTTTGCTCAGGCCGCTGATATTTTTGCGCCAGTGGTCTGTGGATGCTCCAAAACCGTGAATTAACAGCAGGGGAGGGCGTTCTGGATGCCGATCGCTGGATCGAACGTAGTACACTGAATGCCCCCGCCACTGCCAGTAAGTGCCGGCTATGGGGGCTGCGCTGATGGCTGGGGTTGTTTGCATAATGTAAAGAAATAATTATTTACTTTAACTATTGTATCGCGATATTCAGATTTATATAGTGTGACCAACGCCTCGGAGTTTCGCCAGCAAAGGATTGGTCAATTTTGGCGAGTGCGGGAGAGCGCGATCTCCCGCACTCAGGATTAATAAGTTTTGTAACAAATATTGATTTTGGGAGGGGCGCAGCAATGGGAGATATTTTGCCCGATCGCATTTGGGAGAATAAATCGGGTTTTGGCTGCAACATACCTAGGTATGATGATTTGGCTGTTTGGCGGTCTGAGGAAGTTCTGGGCGATGGCGCTTGCCTAGGGGTGCGAGGGTCGAACCTGATTGGGGAGGGTCAAGGGATCGACTTTTTTATAGTTATTTGCGAGCTTTTCCAGGTGGGGATCGTTTGTTCAAGATGTGTTGACGGCTTCGGGGGTGCAGCTAGCCGTTTGGTTGCTAGTTGGCCAAAGCCGAGATCAAAAATTTCGCTGCTGGGAGAACCTATAAGTAAAATTACTGATGGTTCTCTGCAGAAGTTTCTCAGAATCGCTGAATATTTTGTGACGTGGTTTGCTGTTCTTAATTGCTTGGATACTCTAAGATAGAAGTAGAGCTGCGCCGCTCAATTAATTAGCATTTTGAATACTAGGGAGCCAACTATGCAGGGTGTGAACTTTATCCACCTGAAAGTTAGGGAGTTTTCTGAGTGATTGCTATTTCACCTCGTCCCGTCGGACGCAATTGGATTACGATTAGCTTCGCTTCTACCCTATACCTTTGTCCTATTTTGGATCTGCTCCTAGCAGAGCTTCCGGATCACTGGCAAGCGGAATTGCGGTTGGGGCTTCAAGAAGCTTTGGTAAATGCTGCTAAGCATGGAAACAAGTTAGACCCCGGTAAAACTGTTGGAGTCCGTTTTTCGATCGTCCAAAACCAATATTGGTGGGTGATATCGGATGAAGGTTCTGGCTTTAAGGCCCCTTGCAGTTGTAACCTTTATACCGATGATTGCGACAGTCTCCTAGCAGAGGACGTTGCAGATAACTCTGGACTACCCCATGTGGAACAGGAATGCGGTAGGGGGTTGTTTATTCTTTACCAAATATTCGATCGGGTAGAGTGGAATTCTCAAGGTACAGAGTTACGGCTGTGCAAAGAACTTCCCAGTCGCTATCGGCTGCCTCGCTTGCGCTAGAACTGCTATTTGGCAGCAGTTTTTACCTCAGCTAGACCTAGAAATTTTTTCGTTCCCGGACTGAAGTTTGCAGTGAGAATTTGAACTCTCTGGCTATTGATAGCTGATCATAATGCAAAATGTTAGTTTTGAGTTAAAAAAGTATAAATCTTTTGAACTCACAATCGCGCTGCTCGATCGGGCGGCGCGATTGTCTAATTTTTGAGCGACTAATCAAACCAAAACTCAAGACTCTATACTAAAAATTATTTGCCGTGGGTGGGACAGGGAGGAGCAGATATCGATCGATCCAGCCATCCTGCTGCTTGGTTTAAGCGCGGGAGAGCTTCTTCAGGCTGTTTTTTGAGCAAAAACACCAAAGCGGCCGCAGCTTGCTCGCAGGCCCGCGCAGAACGGTTGGCTTTGAGGCGGTGCCAATCTTTTTCGTGGATGGCGAGGCGCGCGGCTAGAGCTTGGGCTAGTTCTACCGTGCTCAGCTCGTTGAGGTTGACAGTTTGGGTTGTTTGTGTAGTTTCAAGCATAGGTGGTAAGGAAGAAGGAAGAAGGAAGAAGGAAGATGCGAGAAAATCAAGGGTTTCAGCAATTAAAAACGTTTTAAATGCCGATAAAGTTGCTATACTTATGTCTATTTGGCTAGAGTTCGTTAATTTAGAAAATATACTGCATATAATAACAATTTAATTGGAAATCGGTTTTTTTTATTATTGTCAGGTTTGCAGATCGAAATGCCTCAACAGCAGTCAGAGTTAAATCCGGAAGAGCAAGAAAGCGAGTTTGTTCAAGCGCTCGCAGCAGTGGAGCGCTCGCTCGCGGCAGTCAAAGAACGGTACACTCAAATTCAGGTTGATCGACAGCGCCAAGTCGAACTCGGGCATCGGCGCGAAGAAATCCGGCAGTCGGGACGCCGAAATCCATTGCCGCAACTCAAAAAAGAATTGCGGGAAATTGAGCAAGAATTGGAAACTATCGAGTTGAATTTAGAAAGCAGCCTGTTTTCTTGGGGAAGCATAAAACAACCTTTTTGGCAAGCAGTTCGCTTTGGGGGACTCGGCATTTTGATCGGTTGGATTTTGAAATCCTATGCAGGTTGAACAATGTTGGGATTTTTGATTTTTTTATTTACCGCAGAGGGCGCAGAGGGCGCAGAGGAAGAGAAAAGAGAGAAATATGGTGCAAAATATTAAATAAACAGGAGTGGATATTATGACAAATCAACGAATAGCAGCAATTTTGCGTTCAGGTGAACCCGACGAAACTGTAACTGTTCAAGGCTGGGTTCGTACTAAGCGCGAATTGAAAGAGTTTGCCTTTGTCGAAGTCAACGATGGTTCGGCGATAGCCAATTTGCAAGTAGTCATAAATTCCGATTTGCCAGATTTTGAAAATGTACTGAAACAACTGAATACAGGTGCATCTCTAGAAGTGTCAGGAGTGCTGGTAGCATCTCCGGCAAAAGGACAGCGAATTGAGTTGAAAGCCTCACAAGTACAAGTTTACGGTGATGCAGACCCGCAAACTTATCCGTTGCAAAAAAAGCGCCATTCTTTTGAATTTTTGCGGACAATCGCGCATTTGCGGCCGCGCACAAACACCCACGGTGCTGTCTTTCGAGTCCGCAATGCTTGTTCGGCGGCGGTACACCAATTTTTTCAAGAACGCGGTTTTTTGTGGGTTCATACTCCGATTATTGCTGCTAGCGACTGCGAAGGGGCGGGGGAAATGTTCGCCGTTACCAATTTTGATTTAAAGAATGTGCCGCGCACTGATTCGCAAGAGGTTGATTATGCTAAAGACTTTTTTGGAAAGCGCGCTTATTTAACAGTTAGCGGCCAGTTGGAAGCGGAAGTTATGGCGATGGCTTTCGGAAATGTTTACACTTTTGGCCCGACTTTTCGAGCGGAAAATTCTAATACTTCGCGACATTTGGCGGAGTTTTGGATGATTGAACCGGAGATGGCTTTCTGCGATTTGCAGGGAGATATGGATTTGGCTGAGGCGTTTTTAAAGTACATTTTTAAATACGTTTTGGATCGTTGCCCGGAAGATATGGAGTTTTTCAATGAGCGCATTGACAAAACAGTTTTGGCGACGGCTGAAAATATCATTAATAATCAGTTCGAGCGGATTACTTACACGGAGGCGATCGCACTTTTGGAAAAAGCCGACAAAAAGTTTGATTTTCCGGTAAGTTGGGGTTTAGATTTGCAGTCAGAACACGAGCGTTATTTGGCTGAGGACTTGTTTAAAAAGCCGACAATTGTCAGCGATTATCCCGTCGGGATTAAAGCATTTTATATGCGTTTAAATGAGGACGAGAAAACGGTGCGAGCAATGGATGTTTTGGCTCCTAATATTGGGGAAATAATCGGCGGTTCGCAGCGGGAAGAAAGGCTGGATGTGTTGGAGCGGCGCATGGAAGCCCAGGGTATGAATAAGGAGGAATTGTGGTGGTATTTGGATTTGCGCCGCTACGGTACTGTGCCTCACGCTGGGTTTGGTTTGGGGTTTGAACGGCTGGTGCAGTTTATGACGGGAATGGGTAATATTCGGGATGTGATTCCGTTTCCGAGAGCGCCTTTGAGCATTGATTTTTAGTTGAGGATTGTTTGTAGTGAGGACTAAAGTCCGAGCAAGTTTTAGGAGGACTTTAATTCTCACTACAAACACCTTCTTTTCCAATCTAAAATCTAAAATCTAAAATCTAAAATGGTATGATCTAATGGTTCTTCAAATCCCATCGAGTTCCAAAGCACCAACTGTCACCTGGGAAGCCTTACCATGCGACTTTGTATTACCGATCATCGCTGGTAGTAGTACGGCGCTCGCCACCCAGTAAGCAGCGATCGCCGTTTCGCTCATGCCTGGATTGTTAGGCTGCTGGCTCCATCTCGTTCGGTGCTGGCAACATTGAGAGTATATGCTCTTTAAGCGTTATAAGTTCTTTTGCCTTGACATAATATCCTAAGTGTGTGGGTATATTAGTTCTTGAAATAGGGGTTTTTGCTGTTGGAATTTCTACAATTTTTATGTCCCCATTAGCTGTAAATTGTGGACCAGCATACAAAACTCCTAAAAAAATCAAGCGGCTACCTATACAAAATCCATCTTGTGATGTGAATGATCCTTCGTTAATAATCAAAATTGGAGAACCAGAAGAACCGGGGAATGAAGCTATATCAGCTAAACCAATTGACTTTCCTTGAAAATCAACAATCGGATGTGATGCTGTAATTCCTCGACGCAAAACTGGGAAATTATTGACATCATCCCAAAGACCAATAGGATATCCCACCATAAGAATATCTTCTAATGCAGAAAGATTGCTAAGTATTTCTGTAGTAGGGAAATAATCTTCAGTAATTGGTTGATAAAAAATTTCTTGTCCTTGAGCCAACGCTTCCTGTCGCAGTGGTTCAAAGGGCATAGCACAAAGGTCTACATTACCAGGGTGAGGAATCCAACGGTTTTGAAAGTTCGATAGTGTTATTGGCTGTGAAGCAAATTTGGGTACGAATTGACCATTCTCGTCTTTGACTCCTAAATGAACAAAAAATGCTCCTAACCATGAATTCTCAACAACGTGCTTATTAGTAATAAGAACAGGTATTTCTATTGTTTCACTCACTCTGAAGTGAACAAAAAAAGCTGTTCCCGATGACTGATTACCATCATTCTGTTCTGTGACAATACGTATTGTCGTGAAAAGTAATTTCGATCCCAAACTATTTAGGTTAATCATGGACAGATATTAGAATGAAGAACTTTATACAAATTATCACCTTGCCTAAAAAATCAACAATATAAATTCATCGCAATTACCGAACCTTCCTGAGTTCGGTTGGCTATTCGGTTAAGGACAGCAGCCAAGCCTACGATCACCTTGTCTCTATCAGCATCAAAAGGGAGCAGAAGAGGAATGAGGGCTGGAGCCACAAAACAGGCTTTCACCAACAACCGAATTTCTCGAACGAACATAGTCACTCCTAACACTGTTGCTAAAGCCGTAGGGTGCGTCGCCATCGTAAATTCACAAAGTAGAGTGACAATCTCACAGCGAGGCACCTGACTATTGTCAGGTGCCTCACACTAATCTTCGTCAAGTCGCCGAGGGAATTGTGATATCAACAGATTGGACTTTGACCGAAGTTCCCAAACTCGATAACGGCGGTTGAATTGCCTCCGTATTTCCCACTACTAATGTTACCAAATTCTCCGGTTTCAAATAAGTCTTAGCTACGCGCTGCACGTCGGCAATTGTTGCTGCTTCGATGCTGCGACGGTAGCGAAAAATGAAATCTTCGGGATAACCGTAGTATTCGTACCGCATTAATCGCGACAAAGTTTGACTGGGATTTTCAAATTTGAAAATGAAAGAATTTAGGGTGGAATCTTTAGCAAAAGCTAATTCTGCCGGGGTAATTGGTTCGGTGCGGATACGATCGATCTCGGCGCGAATTGCCTGGATAAACGGTACTGTCGCGTCCGATCGCGTTTGGCCTCCAGCGACAAACACCCCCGGATAGTCATATCTCGGACTCCAAGCGGCGTATACTGAATAAGCTAAACCTTGGCGCGATCGCACGTTATTAAACAAACGGCCACCGAAACCATTGAGAACCCCATTCATCACGTCCAAAGCACCGTAATCTGGGCTGCTGAGCATTCCGCCCAAATGTCCCATTTGTACGTAGCTTTGACTTAATTGCGGCTGATTTACCAAAAATACGCCGCCTCCATTTGCTGGCGCTACGGTTGGTAGTGCTGGCACTTCTGCACTTTGACTCGGTTGCCAGTTGCCAAATTTTTGCTCGACGAGCGATCGCATTTTAGCTGTATCAAAATCGCCAGAAATACCCAAAATCATATTTTTGGGATGGAAATATTTCTGGTAGAAACTCACCAAATCGTCGCGGGAAATATTGGCGAGGGTTTTGTATTCTACCGTGCGCGCGTAAGGACTGCGATCGCCATAAATTAATTTTTGAAACTCGCGGCCGGTAATACCATCAGGATCGTCATTGCGGCGGGCGATCGCACCTTGAGTTTGGTTCTTCGCTAAATCCAACTTTTCCTTAGCAAATATTGGCTCCCGAATCACTTCTGCAAATAAGTCAAATACGGGTTCCAAATCTTCAGCTAAAGCACTAAAATTAGCGCTGCCAGAACTAACATCAATCCCTGTTTCTACCGAAGCTGCTCGCTGTTCTAGCAACTGATTTAATTCATCAGCCGTATGCCGACTCGTGCCGCCAGTTCGCATCACTTCTCCCGTCAAACCTCCCAATCCAATTTTATCGGCAGGTTCAAAACGCTCGCCCGTGCGAAATAGCGCCGTTCCCCCGACTAACGGGAGTTCCCGGTCTTCCATCAGATACACCCGGATGCCATTTTTCAGCTCGAAGCGAGTGTATTTAGGCAGTTTAATTTCTGACAGCGGGGGAAATCTTAATTCGTCGTAGTGTTTGGGTGCCGCCGCCAAGGAAGGTAACAAATTAAACGTGCCAAGTGAAACAGTAAAAAAGCAAAGTGATAGCAGAAATAACTTTACTTTTTTCAGTCTCAATTTAGTCCTTTTCATTCTTTCTCCTAAGTTATACATTCAGACAAATGATGACTGTTGACTGTTGACTGTTCGCTGTTGGCTGTTTGCTCACCACTGACAACTGACAACTGACAACTGACAACTGACAACAGTCAACTGACTTCTTTACAGCGGCAAAAGCTTTCCAATCGTGCGATTTTCCGGGCGGAAAGTTGCCTGAGCGACACGCTGAATGTCAGCGGGAGTAACAGCGGCGATCGCATCCAATTCCTTGAACAAATTTCGCCACGAACCAGTTTTCACTTGATAGTCCACCAGCGCAAATGCCATGCCCATATTAGAATTGAGCGATCGCAATAAATCGGCTCTCGCCTGAGTTTTCACTCGCTCCAATTCCAAAGCAGAAACCGGCTCAGTTTTCAGGCGATCGATTTCCTTGCTCAAAGCTGCAGCTACTTCATCAACCGTGCGGCCCGGAGCAGTTTGAGCGTAAAATAACATCAAATTAGGATACTTTTCCCCCGGATAACCGCTGAAACCTTGAGCAGCCAGCGCCAATTGCTGCTCTTCTACCAAAGATTTGTAAAGCCGAGAAGTGCGGCCATCGCTGAGCAAAGAACCAATCATTTCATAAATGGCATTGTCGGGATGATTCATCGCCGGTTTGTGATACCCTTCCAAATACCAAGGTTGAGTTTTTAATTTCAGCGTGACTTCCTTCGTTTGCGTTTGGGGAGGTTCGACAATCTGCAATTCTGGAGGCGCTGGTGAGGCCTTGTAACGGCCGAAATAAATTTGAGCTAGTCGCTTCACCTCCGAAGCTTTCACGTCTCCTACCACCGCAACAGTCAGCTTGCTGGGGACGTAGTGAGTCTCGAAAAACTTCTGCACGTTGCTGCGGGTGAGGTTTTTAATGTCTTCACTGTAGCCAATTACCGGGCGGCGGTAGGGATGAACAGAGAAAGCTTTGTTGGCAAAAGCTTCAACCATTTGTCCGATCGGAGAATTCTCGGTTCGCAGCCTGCGCTCTTCTAAAATTACCTGTTTTTCCTTGTAAAATTCCCGAAATACTGGTTCTAGAAATCGCTCAGATTCCAGCGACATCCACATTTCTAACTTATTAGCTGGAAGGCTGTAAAAATACATTGTGGCGTCGGTGGAAGTAGCGGCATTTAGTCCGACTCCGCCTGCTTGTTCCACTATTTTCCCGAGTTCATTGCGCTTGACAAATTGCGAAGCTTCGGCTTCAACTTTGTCAAATTCTGCTTTTAATTGGGCGACTTCTTCAGTTTTGCCGCTGGCCTTGGCTGCTTGCATTTGCTCGAAGAGTTGGTCTTGTTTTTCTAGCAGCGGCTTTTCGGCTTGGTAGTCGGTAGTGCCGATTTTTGGCGTGCCTTTGAAGGCTAAATGTTCGAGATAGTGAGCGACCCCTGTTTGGCCGTCGGGTTCGTTTGCGCCGCCGACATCGGCGTGAATCAGAAACGATGCTACGGGCGCTCTGGGCCTTTCGAGTACGATAAATTTCATGCCGTTGTCGAGCTTAAATTCGCTGACTTGGCTGATTACTCGATCGAGTGATGGCTGAACAGAGACTGCTTGGGAGCCGCTAGCGGGGTTGGGGCGGGCGAGGGCGATTTCGGGAGAAAGTCCCCACCACAGCAGTACAGCGGCCAGCAGGGAGGCAATGAATCGAGTTTTGCTCACGGGCGATTCCCTACGGGATAGCTTCGCTTCACGGGGTTTTTGGAACTGCGGGGTCATTCGATTGTAGATTTTAGATTTTAGATTTTGGATTGTCAAACAAAAAAATGTTTGTGCTCGGTGGCCAGGCATTCTTTTCTAAGGATAAAGATTTTTGGGGGCATAAGCGATCTGTTGCGCTGCAGATGTTAGGCTGATACAGCAAATCTCAAAAAGGGTCTGGAGCCCGGCGAGGAGTTTTAAGTTTGGGATAAAAGCCGCGCACAACTTAAAACTTAACATTATTTAGCCATTTAGTCCCGAACCCGTAGTTCCAAGTTGCCAATTACCGATTGCAAAGCCATGCGAATTTTTAATCAGTCTCCTCCTTCTGAAACAGAAACTAAGAAGCGAATTTTACAAGCAGCTCAGCGGTTGTTTGCCCGCAGCGGATACGACGGCACGACAACTCGTGATTTAGCAGCGGCGGCGGGGGTAGCCGAGGGTACGCTATTTCGGCATTTTGATAATAAAAAAGCGATTTTGATTGAGGTGGCGACGGAAGGATGGGTGGAGTTGCTGACGGATTTGCTGACTGAATTGAGCGAGATGGGCAGTTACAAAGCAGTGGCTCAGGTGATGCGGCGGCGGATGCTGAATATCCGCGAGAATAGCGACATGATGCGGGTGTGTTTTTTGGAGGCGCAATTTCACCCGGATTTGCGCGACAGAATTCAGTTGGAAGTCATCGGAAAAATGAGCGATGTGGCTGAGGCTTTTTTTGAAACGGCGATGGAAAAAGGAGTTTATCGAAAGATGAATCCGAAGATTGTCGCTCAGGTATTTTTGGGAATGTTTGCAGTCGCGGGTTTCAGTCAAAATACGATTATGGAGCCGAATGCTTCTCCGCAAGAAATGCAGGAAATGGCTGAAGGACTCGCAGATATTTTTCTGAATGGGGTTTTGCTAAAAGATGAATAATTAGTTATCGGTTATTTATTGGTTGTTACTTATTGGTGATTATAATCAATAACCAATAACCAATAAGTAGTCACTACTACCCACTTACTCTATAAACTCGTACATCTTTTGCACCCACTTCTCCCGATAATCCTGCCATTCATCCGTCACTACTTCCCAAGTTGTATTGCTTTCAAGTTCCAGCAATAGACTTGATACTTCTTCTAGCGTCGATGCTATATGACATTCTTCTACCCAACTTTCACGGATCATTTTCCAGAGACTTTGTACTGCTTCTCGCTGAAAATTTGATTCTAATTCAACTAGCAATTTGGCGAGGTGTTTTTCGTCATTTGCTGCTAAAACCTCGCTCATCCAACAGTTGCGACGTTCTTTCCATTCTTCCGTCACTGCGTCCCTGTTTAGGTGGGATTGAAACTCTAACAGTAATTGGTTTAGTTCTACCATATTAAATTTGGTCTTGTTTGCAGTTTGTGCTAGGATTGTACAAATTTTATTCATTTAGACTGTTGGTTTTTTATAATGAGCGATGTGGCTAAGGTTTTTTGGAAAACTGCTATGGAAAAACAAGTTTATCTAAAGATGAATCCGAAGATTGTCGCTCAGGTATTTTTGGGAATGTCTGCAGTCGCGCCCTTCAGTCAAAATACGATTATGAAGCCGAATGCTTCTCGGCCGCAAATGCAGGAAATGGCTGAAGGACTCGCAGATATTTTTCTGAATGGGGTTTTGCTGAAATATCAAGAATTAGTGATTAGTCACTAGGAAATTTTAGAGCCTGGAAACGCATATTTGCAGGCTCTTAACCCTCGAAACTACTCGTTAAACTTGTGCATTTCCTGTACCCATTTCTCGCGATTCTGCTGCCATTCATCTGTCACCGCTTTCCAATTGGTATTGGTTTCAAGTTCCAGCAATAAACTTGATACTTCTTGAACAATCGATGCTGCCAGACATTCTTGTACCCAACGGTCCCGACGCTCTTGCCACTGAATATCTACCGATTCCCACTGCAAGTTAGATTCCAATTCAACTAGCAATTCTGCTAGATATGTCAGGTTAACTGATGCTGCCACATCGCTTACCCAACTTTCCCGCCGCTCTATCCATTCTTTTGTCACTCCTTCCCATTTGAGGTTGCTTTCAAACTCTAACAGTAACTGATTTAGTTCTACCATCTTAAATGTTGGGTTTTTTGTAGTTTGTGCTACAATTATACCAAAATTTTCACTCAACAGAGTGTTAAGTTTATTTTTAGATTGCGGTCGCAGTGAAACTACAGAATAGATAACTGAAGAATGAGCGATGAATTTACTTTAGATATGCTAGACATTCCCAGCGGTTGGAGCCGGGGCGAAGGTGACTGGACTGGAGTGGCGGCGGCTCTTGCTAGAGGGGAAACTGTCGAAGTAATTCAAGAAGTTGGTTCTACTTTGTGGCACAACAGCCTGCCCGAAAAACATTCTTTGTATTGGGAGGGGGAAAATCTATCAACTATCAAAGCCCGAATTTGGATTAGTTTCACCCAGAGAAGATTTTCGCCGGAATCTGCTTTGCCAAAGGTTCAGTGGCATCCAAGAGTGTTGTGGATAGGGGTAGGTTGCGAACGCGGAACAGGGCGAGAATTAATCGAAACTGCGATTAAACAAGTATGCCGTGCTTATCATTTAGCGGAAAGTTCGATCGCAGGTATTGCTACAATAGACACTAAAGCAGGTGAAGTCGGCTTGCTGGAACTTTGTCAAGAGCGAAATTGGCCGTTAAAAACCTTTGCTGCTGACATTTTAGGTTCCGTAGAAGTCCCCAATCCTTCAAATATTGTAGTCAAACAAGTCGGGACGCCTAGTGTAGCAGAAGCTGCGGCACTTTGTGCGATCGAACTGATATCTTGTACCATTCTCAACAACAGGCAAGATGCCTGTTCCACAAAGAGTGAATCTGCTTGTGGGGTGGGTATCCTACCCGCCCGTGAAAGGCTTTTAGTCCCTAAACAAATATTTCGCAACAAAAATCCCCCCCTTTCACAAGGAGGGGTTAGGGCGGGTTCTGCGGTAACAGTAGCGGTTGCAGTTTCCCCGATCGAGTATCTGGGATAATGTATTACTGAGATAAAGTATTGGCATTCACAAATCGACCAATCAACCCAGAAACGAATGACAAAACAATCGAACCAAACAAAGCCGGCCAAAAACCGTTAACCGCAAAGCCGATATTGAACGCACCCGCCAACCACGAAGCCAGGGAAAGCGAAATTGCATTCACAACGAATAAAAACAAACCTAAAGTAATAATGGTCAAAGGCAGCGTCAGCAATGTAAGAATCGGTCTGACAACCGCGTTCACCAAGCCGATAACAACAGCAGCCACCATCGCAGCCGGAAAGCTAACCACCGAAATACCTGGTACAATGTTAGCGGTAATGATCAGCGACACCGCTGCTACTATCCAAGTTAAGAAAAAACTTAGCATATCTTTTTTTCCATCTCCATCACTATTAATTAAGATTGTACCTGTTTAGTCGATCGACCAAAGTTCGGGATACACTACGAAATATCCACCTTGCGAGAATATCAGATTTATGAAACTCCGGCAACTAGCAGCATTGCTCTTGGCGCTAACTATCTTCATCCTGCCGCAGCCAGCCCAAGCTCAATCTAAATATTACGCTCCGCCGTTGTCCTTTAGCAACGCCGAACTGACAAGACGCGATTTTTCCGGTCAAATGCTGCGGGCCGCTGAGTTTTCTAACGCTAATATGGACTTGACTAATTTTTCTAATGCCGATTTGCGGGGAGCAATTATGAGCGCTTCGGTGATGACTCAGGCGAATTTGCACGGCGCCAATTTAACTAATGCAATGATTGATCAAGTTAAATTTACTAATGCCGATTTAAGTGATGCAATTTTAGCGGAAACAATTTTGCTGCGTTCTACTTTTGACGGAGTTGATATCACTGGGGCTGACTTTACCGACGCAATTATGGACGGCTCACAAGTTAAAGAATTGTGCACAAAAGCCAGCGGTATTAATTCTCAAACAGGGATTTCTACTCGTGATTCCTTGGGATGCCGCTGATATAGCAGAAGCAAGAAGGAAGAAGGAAGAAGGAAAAAGGAAGAGGGAATAATAGCAAGGTTTCAGCGATAGAGAATGTCGTAACCCTCTTGGCGCTTGCTGATATCATGTCCGGTCAATTACCGCAATCAAGATGTTTGTAGTGAGGACTTTGGTGCTCACTAAAAATATGAAGACTTTAGTTCTTACTACAAACCTTGGAAATTAGGACTAAAGTCCTTACTACAAACCAAATTTACTAAGGCTTTGCTTTTTTCTGAGCAGCCGCATAATGCTCAGTCATTAACTGATTAACTTCTGGATTGTAAATCCGCAGATAATTCCAGTAATTCTCAAACACCGATTTCACGTATCCTTTCGTTTCAGGAAACGGAATCTTTTCCGCAAAAGCATCCGGGTCACTAAAATTAAACCTCTTCAACCAATCTGCTACTGCAGTTGGCCCGGCATTGTAACTCGCCACAGCTAACATCGAGTTATTCTTGTACTCGTCGTGAGTGTGATCCAAATACCACGTACCGAGTTTAACGTTATCGTCCACATTCTCCAATGAATACTTTTTGAGGCTGATTTGTCCAGCAACCCAAGCTGCTGTTTCCGGCATTACTTGCATTAAACCGGTGGCGCCAACTGATGATTTGATAGCGGGCATAAACCGCGATTCCTGCCGAATTAATGCTGTTACTAATACTGAATTTAGTTGGCGTTCTTGCGACCATTTGACAATGGTTTCTAAGTAGGGAAAAGGATAAAGTGCTTGCCAATAAATCGGTTGCTGTCTGAGTTCGAGGTATTGGGTTCTATCATCTGGTTTATCGCGCTGCCTCAAACTCCCAACCATCCACAAACCGTCTAAATTGTCTCCAACTGCAACTCGCATTAAACCGTCGGTAAACTGTTCGGCAATACTTGGTTCTACGCGGTCGATAAATTCTATTTGCCACAGCGTCCAAGCATCTTTATCTTGACCTAATTGATAGAGTTCTTTCAACGCAGGAGAACCCGCAGTTGGTTCGGGGCGCTGAGGGGGCCGCACTACATTGGGAGACAAATCTCGGACTGTGGTAAAGTCGCCGACGGGCCAGCCGAGAAGTACAGCCGATCGCCACGCAAAATATGATTCTGGATAGCGTAATATAGTGTACTCAAATGCAGTCTTGGCGTCTTGTTGCCGACCGAGTTGCTGTGCCCATTTCCCGACCCAAAATGCTGCTTCTGGAGCTTGTTCGCTGTCGGGATTGTGGGTGGTTAATTCTCTCGCCCACTGCCAAGCTGATTTTAAATCTCCGCCTTTGGCAAACTGTTGGGCGATCGTCCACCGCAATTCCCCTGCTTTATCAGAATTATTGTATTTTGTCAAGAGAAACTTACGGGTATCTGAGGCGGATTGACCACTGCGTGCTTTGTCGAGAAGTTGCGATTTATCTAACAAAGCTTCGGGGGCATAATTGGGGAATTTGCTAATAACTCGATCGAGCAAAACGATCGCTTCTTTCGGTTCGCTCAGCCGCGACAGCCGAATTAAACCCAAACCAGTATCTTCGGCATCAGGAAACTCGCGCACTAATTCTTGATAGGCAATTCTCGATTCCGGGATTTTTCCGTCGAGCCACAAACCGCGAGCTTTGCGGTAAAGATTTTTGGCGTTGCGGGGAGCTTTCCCGTAAGCAATAGCTCCTTTACCGTAATCTTGTTTTTCCCAATAGCCAAAGGCAATTTCTTCCCAATCTTCCGGTTTCAAACCGGCGCTGTTTCGCTGCACCAGTTGTTCCAAAATTGTCCCGTAATCTTTGACATAATGACCGTGTTTTGCTACGAGCAGCATCAACTTCGGCTGATTGGGATTTTCTTTTAACTTGCGGAGGGCAATTTCTACGCTGCGGGGATGACCCGGAAATTCATTAATTGCCTGTTGCCAATAGTCCGGTTTTGACTTGCCTAAAACATATAAAGCTTCCGCTGCTACCGGGTCGCTCGGATAGTTTTTGAGCAGTTCCTCCCAAGCTTTTTTAGTTTTGCCTTTGTCGCCGGTCAATTGGTAAGCTTGCGCCCTTTTTAGGGCAATGTGAGCAGCTAAAACCGGATATTCTTGCTCTAATTTATCCAATAACTTTAATGCTTTGGCCGCATTTCCTTGCTGGATTAAATCGCTGGCAAGCAGATAGCGGGCGCGGCTTTGAGGGGAGATTTCCTGCTGCGGGTTCGTACTTGCAGACTGACTGGTTGCGAGTTCAACTAATTTCGCCGATCGCTCGATCGGTGATAGCGATACCAGCATCTTGACTTGCGATTCGGAATTCGCTGCATTGAGCGGCTGCTCGGCCTTCTGGACCGAGCCAAAACCCATCCATTTCATCGCAGCAACCAAAGAGCCGATCGCAATAACGCAAACTGAAACGCTGATTAAAACAGAAAATCGGGTCCGGCGTCGTTTTAGCATGGGAAAATTTAAGAGAATAAGATATAAAGAACCGATCGTTTGTCAAGAGCTATCACAGGCAGGATGGGTGTTCCACGCCATCACAGGCAGGATGCCTGTTTAACGAGAAATAAATTTTAAGAGTGGGGCAAAAACGGACAGCCGACCCCCAAACAGATGATTGAGATTGGTGGAAGATCCGATCGCAGGCGGACTTGGCTGATATAGTAGCAGAATTTATTTTGATGTGGAGCGGAAAATTTGTGCGATCGATCTATTTCCCCGCACCAATGAAAAACCCCAAACCACCCACTACAAAGTACAATCAAAAATCTAAAATCTAAAGTGTAAATCAAAACATGGAATTTCTAGTCACCGATACGCCCCGCTCTGTTTGGACGGGAGACGCCCTGGCAATTGGTCTATTTGAGGACGCCCTGGAACTCACGGGCGAGCTGGCACAATTAGATGAAAAGCTTGCAGGCACTTTGAAAGAGCTGCTACTGGAAGTAGATTTTAAGGGCAAAGTGGGTACGAGCGCCATCACCCGCGTCGGCGGCAATAATCCCATTCGCAAAATTGCGATCGTCGGTTTGGGCAAAACAGAGGATTTAAAATTAGACACCGTGCGGCAAGCAGCAGGCGTTTGCGCCAAGTTAGCCAAAAAAGAGAAATGCAAAACCCTCGGAATTAGCTTTCCGGTGTGGAAAAACACGCCGGATGTTACAGCAAGCGCGATCGTCGAAGGTGTAGAACTCTCCCTAAATCAAGACAACCGTTTCAAATCGGAACAGGAAGACAAAAGCCCGCAACTCGAACAAATTCATTTGCTCGGTTTTGCCGGTACCGAAAGTGCGATCGCCCGCGCCCGCCAAATCACTGCCGGAGTCATTTTAGCACGCGAATTAGTCGCAGCGCCGGCAAATTTTGTCACCCCGATTACCATGGCAGAAACTGCTCAAAGTCTAGCTGCCGAATGCGGTTTAGAATTAGAAATATTAGAGCGGGAAGACTGTGAAAAACTAGGCATGGGAGCCTTTCTCGGCGTAGCCCTAGCATCTGATTTACCACCAAAATTCATCCATTTAACTTACAAACCCGAAGGCACACCGCGCCGCAAAATAGCAATTGTCGGCAAAGGATTGACCTTTGATTCTGGCGGTTTGAACATCAAAGGTGCCGGCAGCGGCATTGAAATGATGAAAGTAGATATGGGCGGCGCTGCGGCTACTTTGGGAGCGGCCAAGGCGATCGGACACATCAAACCCGATGTTGAAGTTCACTTTATCAGCGCCGTCACTGAAAACATGATCAGCGGCCGCGCTATGCGCCCTGGAGACATCCTTACAGCTTCCAACGGCAAAACAATTGAAGTCAATAATACCGACGCTGAAGGTCGTTTAACCCTCGCTGATGCTTTGGTATTTGCTGATAAATTGGGAGTTGACGCGATTGTCGATTTAGCAACTCTAACCGGGGCCTGCGTAATTGCTTTAGGCGACGATATCGCGGGTTTGTGGAGTCCTCAAGATAGCGTCGCCGCCGAAATAGTCGCGGCCTCAGAATTGGCAGGCGAAAAATTTTGGCGAATGCCGATGGAAGAAAAATATTTTGAGGGCTTGAAAGCATTGCACGCTGACATGAAAAACACAGGCCCACGTCCCGGCGGTTCGATTACGGCGGCGCTATTTTTGAAGCAGTTTGTCAAGGATACTGCATGGGCGCATTTAGATATTGCCGGCCCGGTTTGGACTGACAAAGAAAATGGCTACAATGGCCCTGGCGCTACCGGTTTTGGAGTTCGGACTTTGGTGCATTGGGCGCTCGGCGGCGCTTAATTGTGGATTCCCAGCGCAAAAATTGAGATTTTCTCTGCCTTAAAAGTCTGCTAGTCCATCTGTGAGCCAGGGGTTAAAAACCTCTGGCTCACTGCTTAAGTAATCTAAAAGAAAATTTAATAGTGATCATTAACAATTTAAATGTTTCTGAAGCAATCAGTAGGTGAACCTATCTATTCCGTCACAGGGAGCAACGTAAGCGTTGTAAGCGTTGCGAGCCGTGACGCTCGGCATGGCTCATACTTCGGGAAACCTTCGCTCCCAAAGCCTAACCGAGACAGTTTTGACATTCCTTTACAAAATAGCTGTTTCATAAAAAATGAAAAAAGTATATAATTATGTAAATATTTCACTAGCCAAAATCAAATAATTAGATTTGATCTGATTTGCATTGGTACAGATAATTTTTTTCTTGAACTTTATGCAAGAACAATTAACAATTTTTTTTTCAACACTTGCTGTATCTTCCACACTCGGCTGCAACGCGGTACCGGAGTTGCGACTGTACGCTGTTTTTGACTCCCTGACGGCACTGGCTTATTGCTCGATCGCCCTCTCTTTAGTTTATTTTTCCCGCCAAGTTCCTCACCGCAAGATTTTCCGGCTGTTTGCCGTTGTTTTTTTTGCCTGGGGCGCTGCTAAATTGACGGAAGTTTGGACGCTTTGGCATTCCATATATTGGCTGTCGGTAACTCTCAAAGCTGCAAGTGCTTTGATTTCTTTGCTTTTAGCCGCAGTCGCTCTCGCCCTCATGCCGAAAGCACTTGCAGATTCTGGTTTAAATCACAAAGAAAATCTTCAACAACTGCCGTTAAAACAGGTAGAAAAAAACCATCACCAGCATGATATCCACAAAGGAGAATTGGCAAAACCATCACTCAATTTTTCCCCTTCCGATACTATTGTCGATCGCGCTTTAGATATCAATTCGCTTAACGAACAATTAGAAAAAGAAATTGCCGATCGCCACCGAGTTGAGGAAAAGTTGCAACTGACTCAGTTTGCGATCGACCGATCGGCAGATGCGGTATTCTGGATCGGGTCGGACGGTAAATTTTTGTACGTCAACGACTCTGCTTGCACTTCATTGGGCTATTCTGCAGCAGAATTGCTTTCGATGACCGTACACGACATCAATCCAGATTTTCCCCAAACTGCTTGGAGTTTGCACTGGAAAGTCTTAAAACGCTGCGGTTCGGTTAATATTGAAGTTCACCACGTCACTAAGTACGGTCGCATTTTTCCGGTAGAAATTACGATCGATCATTTGGAATTTAACGGCAAAGAATATCAGTGCGCGTTTGCTCGTGACATTAGCGAGCGTAAGCGGATTGAGGCAGCTTTGCGAGAAAGGGAAGAAGAATTTAGGTCATTAGTTTCTAGCATTCCCGGTGCGGTTTACCGATGCAGTGCTGCTGGGCGATCGAGCCTAACTTTTATCAGCAGTGGCATAGAAGCTATTTCCGGCTATCCCGCAGCTAACTTTATGCAAAAACCGGTGCAGGCTTTTCCGAGTATAGTTCATCCCGATGACGTGCAGCATATCGAGACAATTATCGATCGGGCTATTAAAACAAAACAACCTTATATCATCGAATATCGTCTGATGCACTGCGACGGAAATGTGCGGTGGGTTGCAGAGAAAGGTCAAGCCCTTTTCAACGCAGACGGTGAAGTTTTATCCCTCAACGGTGCGATTTTTGATATGACAGAGCGTAAAGCAGCGGAGGATGCTTTGCGACTCTCCGAGGCGATCGCCAACAACAGAGCCCAGCAGCTAGAAATCGCTCTCAAAGAACTCCGAGAAACTCAAGCTCACCTAATTCATACCGAAAAAATGTCCAGTCTCGGTCAAATGGTAGCTGGAGTAGCTCACGAAATTAATAACCCGGTCAGTTTTATCTACGGCAATATTTCCTATGCTAGCCAATATATCAGAGACTTGTTGCAGCTTGTGGAACTTTACAAAAAACACTATCCTCAGCCAGCGGTAGAAATTCAACAATGTATTGACAATATCGATTTAGAGTTTTTGACAGAAGATTTGCTAAAAATATTATCTTCGATGAAAATGGGAGCAGATCGCATTCGCGAAATAGTTCTGAGTTTGCGAAACTTCTCGCGTTTAGACGACTCGGTAAAAAAACCTACTAACCTTCACGAAGGGATAGATAATACCCTCTTAATATTGCACAACAAACTCCGAGCCAGAGGCGACTATCCCGAAATAAAAATAATCAAAGATTACGGTCAACTCCCTTTAATAGAATGTTATGCAGGTCAGCTCAATCAGGTATTTATGAATCTGCTTAGCAACAGTATTGACGCCTTGGAAGATGCTTGCAACCAAAAAAGGCGAGCTGCGGCGGTCGGCGACGATTGGAAACCAACTATTAGCATTCGCACAGAAGCCTTGAACGAAAATAGTATTTGTATCCGCATTGCCGATAATGCGATCGGCATGACAGAAGACGTGCGGAGCCGATTATTTGACCCGTTTTTTACGACAAAACCGATGGGAAAAGGCACTGGTTTAGGGTTAGCCATCAGTTACCGAATTGTGGCGGAAAAACACGCCGGAGCCTTGAGCTGCCGTTCCACCGTAGGAGAAGGTACGGAATTTGCGATCGAAATTCCTTTATGAATTAGTGCGATTGTCAAGTGGGCTGTAAAGAAAAATCCATTTTCAAAAAAAATCCAAAAATTGGCTATAAATTACCAAGGTAATAATCAACATGGCAGTGAAATCGTAAATTCTGTACCTCGACCTAAAGTTGAGTTTACTTCTAGCATACCAGAGTGTTTCTCAACTACAATTTGCCGTGCGATCGCCAAACCCAACCCGGTACCTTTCCCCACACCTTTGGTTGTAAATAAGTGGTCAAAAATATGACCTTTTATGTCATCGGATATCCCTGGCCCGTTGTCATAAATGCGAATCGTCACCCACTCAGAAGACTTCATTTCTGTCCGAATCGTGATGCAATTACCTGGGGCTTTAATCTTCTCTAAACCAGCTTCGCGATTTGATTCTTCCACTGCATCAATCGCATTCGCCAATATATTCATAAACACCTGATTTAATTGTCCGGGGAAGCAATCAACTGATGGCAAGTTGCCATACTCTTTCACAACTTCAATCGCTGGACGCTGTTCGTTCGCTTTCAATCTGTGTTTGAGAATCAAAATTGTACTGTTAATTCCGTCATGAATATTGAAAGGAACTTTGTAGTCTTTGTCTGCTCTGGAGAAGGTACGAAGACTGGTGCTGATACCTTGGATGCGATCGCACCCGATTTGCATCGAATTCAACATTTTTGGTAAATCTTCTACGAGATATTCAATATCAAGTTCTTCTGCTATTTGCTCGATTTCATCCCCAGGATGGGGAAATTTTTCTTGGTAGACTTGCAGGTATTTGGTCAGATCTTTGACAGCGGCGATCGCTTCATGGATATTCCCAGAAATAAAACCGACTGGATTATTAATTTCATGGGCTACCCCGGCTACTAAATTGCCCAAAGCCGACATTTTTTCGCTCTGTACTAATTGCAGTTGAGATTGTTCAACCTGGTGGGCATAGTCCTGCGCTTGCTGATACAGTCGCGCATTTTCTAAGGAAATGGCAGCCTGAGTGCAGAGGAAGTTGAGGACGAGGAGCCGATCGCGAGTAAACACTCCTTTTGTCGATCGATGTTCGAGATAAAGTATCGCAACTAAGTTCCCGCGATCGACAATTGGAGTACATAGCATACTCTGAGAGTGATACTGGAGCGTACAGTCATTCATTAAACCCGGAATATCGGTCTTGCCACCTTCAATAACCACAGTTTCCAGGGTGTGTTTGACATAATAAACCAGCTTGAGCGGAATCACCGCCGAGCCATCTATAGGTTGGGTTTGCAGTAAGGTTGTGGGTAACTCGTTATCTGGATTGATGTGAGTTATTGCTCGGATTTGCCATTCATCCTGATGGGGGAGTAGCAAAGCACACGTTTCTGCCCCAGAAGTTTTCAAAATAATTTGATTGAGGGTGTCGAGTAATTCATCAAGCTGAATTTTACTGGATAAAGCTTGAGCAGCTTGCACAATAGATGCGAAATCAAGGGCATCGGAAATACTCGTGCTGCTGCTGGTGGAAGTGTGCGAAGACGGGCTCATCGTTGCTAGCGTCTCTAGGGGATTAAAGCGAAGTTTGGGCTGATTCAGGATGGGATGAAGTAATTGGGGATAGCGTTGTTCTAAGTCTTCAACTTTGGCTAGTGCACCCCAACGCGCATAACAGTAATATGCTTCCTGCATATAGCTGGCGGCGACTTTTTCTTTGCCCCATTCCCAGTAGAATTTTGCTGCGAGTTCGTTGGCTAATCCTTCCTCTTGGATATAACCGTTTTCTTTGGCTCCTTGAATTGCTAGATCGTAAAATTCTAGAGCTTCTGTTTTGCAATTGAGGAGTTGATGCTTTTGGGCTTCAACTAAATGGTACTTGTGTAAGTAATTCATGGGAGCATAATGCGCCCATTCTTTTAACTTTTCTTGATTTTCTAGCATTCGCTGCCATCGAGGCTCCGACTCAGTTTTCGATTCACCAGGAGTAGCCAGCACGGTCAGAGAATCATAGAAATATAAGATCGGTTCAACGACACTTCCCATCCCTCCGGCCAAATACTGTCGGGTTTGAGCCCCATCGTGTTCCGCTTGGGCAAAGTCTTGGAGCCAGTAATTTAATGTGAATCGATACAGATAAAAGAAGGATAGTCGGTAAAAATCGACTTTGGCCTCATCCAGGATTTTTTCTTCGTATGAATCTTGGCGTAAAGGAATCTCGTTCTCTGACTCACCCAGCAGAATGAGAGCAGCTTGCCAGTAAGCCAAAACACAGTTTGCTGCTGTGACTTGGTGGAGGTCGCACAACTGTTGGTAATAGGCGCGAATTTGGGGTTCGAGTTCACTTAGCGGTTGACCGCACCAATAAGCATTAAAGCAGTACAACTGGGCGTCGTAGCCCATAAATTCTAGATTGCCGGTTTCCAATCCAGCTTGATAGCCATCGAGAAGAATGGGCAGCGATTCTTGTAGATGGGTCGTCCAATGACCAACATATCCCCCCATTAACAGGGCTGTTGCGGCTCGAATATTTTTGGCATCTGGCTCTGAGGCGAGTTGGTATCCTAATTGCCCAAACTGAGGCACCTTTGTCATGTCTCCCCACAGAATTCTCAGTTGGAAGGCGTAACCAGCGTAGCAATAGGGCGAAACAGGACTATTTCCAAATTGAATTGATAATTTGACCTGTAAAGCAACTATTAGGAAATAGAGCTTTGAGCCTGTCATGTAACAGACGGGTGTAAGACGAGCCGCATTTTGCATAATTGCTAACTGCTGGGCATCAGTCATGTTCGGCAGATGAATGAATGTCTCAATTGAGCGACCCTCAATTAGGGCATCAATTTCCTGTTTCAACTGCCGAATATCGTCTAGGGTTGGTTCATTTGGTAGGTTGACGCCTAACATTTGGAAGACTGATTGACCGATCGCGATCGCCTCGACAAATTTATTGTGGGCTACCAATGCCTGGATTTTTACTTGGTAAACTTGCACCTGTTCTAAAGGTGTTTTCGCATGATGAATCACCGCTTCAATCCACTGGTGCATCTGCTCAAAATCGCCTGCCAAAAAAGCCACCTCGGCAGCCAAGTCGTACAAAGATAGGGTCATTTCGTACTGCCGTTGCCAAGCCTCTGTTCCTAGCAGTTTCAGGCCCACTGTGGCATATTCGCGGGCGGCTTGATAGGCAGTTGCCGATCTCGCTTTGCGGCAAGCAGTGAGGTTGAGTTGGGCGAGTTCCTCCCTTTCCTGTTGTTCTACAACCATTATGGTTCCGTAGTTCAACTGATTGACTAATTCAAAAATGCGTTCTTCTCTGGCTTCGGCTGAAATTTGTTGCAGGAGCAATTGCCCGATTTGATAATGGGCGATCGCGCGTTCTTCTTCCGGAATCAAAGAATAAGCGGCTTGCTGGACGCGATCGTGCAAGAAGCGATAGGAAACTGTTTGAGAAGTAGCTCGATCGATATTGTCTTCTTCCCCTACATAAAATTTATAAATCTCACTCTGAGGTAAAACAAAACCTTCCTGTAAAGTTTTCCATAAAGCCGTTGCCGTTTCAGTCTCAGATATTTGCGAAACAATTGCTAATGTTGTCAGATCGAACTGATTGCCAATGCAAGCAGCTAATTTTAAAACTGACTGAGTTTCAACGGGCAATTTCTGTAACTGCTGCGCCATGAATTCAACTACATCATCCGTCAGTGCTGCTTCTGTAATCTTGCTAATATCACACTGCCAATATCCTGATTTTACATCAAAAATAATCAAACCATCTTGATGCAATGCCTTGAGAAACTGCGTCGCAAAAAATGGGTTTCCTTTGGTCTTCTGATACACCAATTCCGTCAGCGGTTCTGCTAACTTAGGAGAACAAGTCAGCGTATCTGCTACTAATTGATTCAAGCTGGTTCGAGCCAGAGGTGCAAGTGTGATGGTATTGACAGTTGCCCCTGTTTTAGTGACTTCATCTAAAGTCAACATCAAGGGATGGGCAGCGGAAACTTCATTGTCTCGATAGGCTCCAATTAATAGCAGGTGACTGGATTGGGATTCACCTATGAGCAACTGCATCAACTTTAAAGATGCCGAATCAGCCCATTGTAAGTCATCCAGAAACATCACTAAGGGATGCTCTTTTGTGGTAAAGACAGAGATAAATTTTTGGAATAGTAAATTGAACAGATTTTGAGCAGCTATCCCTGATAATTCTGGGGCTGGGGGTTGTTCTCCGATAATCCGTTCTAGTTCAGGAATGACTTCAATAATGACTTGTCCGTTGTCACCAAGGGCTGCTAAAATTTTGGTTTTCCATGCTTGGATTTGAAGATCGCTTTCACTGAGCAATTGTGTCATTAAATCGCGAAATGCTTGCACAAATGCCGAAAAGGGAATATTGCGATTGAACTGGTCAAATTTACCTTTACTGAAATAGCCATGCTTTCGGACAATGGGTTTGTGAACTTCATTGACCACAACGGTTTTTCCGATGCCGGAAAAGCCTGCAACGAGCATCATTTCGCTGTTCCCTTGTGATACTCGTTCAAAGGCTGCTAAAAGTTGCTGTATTTCTCGTTCTCGACCATAGAGTTTTTCGGGAATCAGGAAGCGATCGCATACATCCCGCGTTCCTAACTCAAAAGTTTCAATCTTTCCAGTTTCTTGGCACTGCTGCAAACACCGTTCTAAGTCATGCTTCAATCCCAAGGCACTTTGATAGCGTTTTTCGGCATTTTTTGCCATCAGCTTCATGACAATATCCGAAACCACCTGCGGGATTTCTTTGCTGTTTATTGAAGGAGGTTGTTTGGCAATATGGCAGTGAACCAACTCCATGGGGTCGTCACATTCAAATGGCAGTTTCCCTGTCAGGAGTTCGTAAAATGTGGCTCCCAGAGAATAAAAGTCGGTGCGGTAGTCGATGCCTCGGTTCATTCGTCCAGTTTGTTCGGGAGAAATATAGGCGAGGGTTCCTTCTAAAACGTTGGGATTTTGAATTTCTTGAGTTTCTCTCGGCAGTAGGGAGGCGATGCTAAAGTCAATTAGTTTAATTTGTTTAGTTTTCGGATGTATGAGGACGTTAGCTGGCTTAATATCTTTGTGGATGACTCGGTTTCGGTACAGTCCGTCAAGGATGTCAGTTATTTGAATGGCAATTTCCAATATTTCTGCTAGACTCAGCGATGCCTCTTGGGCGTAGTCTCGCAGAGAAATGCCCCCAAAATCCTCCATTACTAGGGCATAGCTGTGGCGATAGGAGTCCAAATTGTAGGGTTCAACGACTCCCGGCAGACGTAGGTTTTTGGCGATGGTGTACTGGTTGCGGAATTGCAGCAGTTCGCTGAAGCTGGGATAGTCTCGATTTAATAGTTTAATGACAACCGGAAGCTGATCTGTTTCTCGAATGGCTCGATAAACTAGGGTTCTGGAACCACAGTATAATTGCTCAACCAGATGATATCCTGAAACTCGCTTCGTCAAATCCACTGCTGCACTCATCTGGATTACCCCATCTCAGACATTGACTATTGTAACTAATTATACACTTTTATTGGTCTAGTCTGAGGAAAATAAAACTGCGAAATCCCGAAGCGACAGACTCTACCGCTTTTATTCTTTTTCACTTTTAAAGAGAAAGATGGCGCTCTATCAAGATAATAGTCTTATCCTTTCATCGGCAATAAAATTGTAAACTCCGTCCCTGCTCTCAATACAGAATTTACCTCGATTGTACCGCCGTGTTTCTCAACCACAATCTGCCGTGCGATAGCCAAACCCAATCCCGTGCCTTTCCCTACTTCCTTGGTAGTAAATAACTCATCAAACATCTTCTCTTGCACAGCTTCACTCATACCCACACCGTTATCTTTGATCCAAATTCTCGCTTGTTTGTTGTCCCGAAAAATGTCGGTTTTAATGGTAATTTCATTAGCGATTTCTGCATAAGGTCGTCCTTGATTTGATTCCTCCAAAGCATCGATCGCATTACCTAACAAATTCATAAATACTTGATTCAACTGTCCGGCATAACACTCCACGGGTGGCAAATTCCCATATTCCCTAATCACTTTGATTTCTGGACGAGTATCGTTAGCCTTGAGGCGATGTTTCAGAATCATAATGGTGCTATCGATGCCATCGTGGATATTGCAAGGTACGGGATAGTTAGTATCGGCACGGGAGAATGTCCGTAGACTGGTACTAATATCCCGAATCCGCTTCACGCCTTCCCGCATCGAACCTATTAATTTCGGTAAATCTTCCCGGATGTAGTCAAGATCGATGTTCTCGATTTCTTCTTGAATTTCTGGATCGAGTTGCGGATATTTTTGTTCATACAAATCGAGCAATCCAAACAAATCTTTGATATAATCTAAGGCGGGTTGAATATTACCAACCAGAAAACCCACTGGATTATTAATTTCGTGAGCGACCCCAGCTACTAAGTTTCCCAATGCTGACATCTTTTCGCTTTGAACTATTTTTATTTGTGCTTGTTTGAGATCGGTAAATGCTTGTTGAGATTCTTGATACAAACGGGCATTTTCTAAGGAAATAGCAGCTTGAGAAGCCAGCAAATTTAGCACTTCAATGCGATCGCTCGTAAATGCCCCAACCGTCAGGTTATTTTCCAGGTAGAAAACTCCTATCAACTGCCCTTGATTAAGAATGGGCATACAAAGAACACTGATCGGCTGGTGCTGTTCAATATAGCGATCGCTCGCAACCTGGGAACTTACCCTAGCATCAACTATTACCAAAGGTTTCAAACTACGCTTGACCGCGTTAACCAAACTAATTGCTACATCCTGACTAGATTCTAGAGGCATTGATGGTAATAGCTTAGGTTCCTGTCCCTCTGCTACAAGAGCCGCTACCTGTAAATACTGTTTTTGTTTGAGCAATAATACACACTTAGTGGCGCCAGCATTGGCGAGCGCTATTTTTAAAAGAGTAGTCAGGAGTTGATCTAGTTCAATCTCTCCAGAAATGGCTTGAGAGGCTTGGATCAGAGTAGGCACATCTAGAAATTCAGAGTTGCTGCTAGAAGAGTTGGTATTATAAGTAATTGTTCCCCTAGCGATCGTTTCCTTAAAGGAACTAAAAGATTGAGCTTGCTGAAGGATAATACCGAGTAGGCGAGGATAACGTTTTTCCAAATCGTCTATTTTGGCTTTAGCTCCCCAGCGGGCATAACAATAATATGCTTCAATCATGTAGGCTTGAGCTACTTTTTCTTTGCCCCATTCTAGGTAGAATTTGGCTGCGAGTTCGTTGGCGAGGGCTTCTTCGTTCAGGAATAGATTTTCTTTAGCGAGGGAGATGGCGCGATCGTACATGTCCAGTGCATCTGCTTTATTTCCCAAAACCCGCTGCCGTTCTGCTTCAACCAAATACCATTTATGCAGATGATTCATGGGAGCATTTTGCGCCCATTGGTGAAGAGTCGTTTGATGGATTTTCACAGAGGTGAGAATGTCAGCTTGCTCAATTTCAGGATGTGTGGGGAAGAGCGCCAGATGCGTAAGGGCTGCATAGAAATGGAAAATGGGAACATGAACCAATCCTGATAATGCCATCACACACTCTTTGGCTGAGCTAATGTAGTTTAGAGCAGCCGGATAATTACCAAAGGAATACGCAAGCAGTAGTTTGTAGACGTAGACAAGGGCGATCGCACTGAATTCCTGATCCTGATAGTGCTTAGGAATCATTACCGTTTCATCATAGGCTTCGCCGATTAAGCAATCCGGTTGATTCATTACTTCCCTCAAGTTCTGCAACATCTGCCACTCCATATGCAAATAAGTCCGAGCAGAATATTGCTTCACCTGAGCCAA
>NZ_JAUBPW010000165.1:0-1425 GCF_036700965.1 Microcoleus sp. Pol8_D6
GTAAAGTTGAGCATTCTCAATAGAAATAGCAATTTGTGCAGATAAAAGTTTTAACAATTCTAGGCGATCGGTAGTAAAAGCCCCCTCAGTCAAATTATTTTCCAAATAAAGAAGACCAGTCAGCTTACCTTGGTGTAGCAGAGGAGTACAAAGAATAGACTTCGGTTGAGTAGCTGCAATATAAGGATCGCGAGTAAATTGTCCTTCAACAGCAGCATTATTTAACACCACATTTTCCTGAGTGCGAATCACATAATTGGCGATCGCACAAGCCAGCAAAGGAGTACCCCCAGAAGCTGCTGTCGGATTGAGAGGAAGCGATTGCAGCACACTAACTTCATCCTCATTCACCGAACCTTCCGCCTCTAGCGCCCAGTTTCCCCCTTTTTCTAAAATCAAAAAACCTTTTTGCGCCCCCGCATTCTCGATCGCAATTTTCATCAATCTTTCCAGCAACCTACTCAAAACAATTTCACCCGAAATCGCTTGAGAAGCTTTCATCACCGTAGCTAAATCTAGCGTCTCACCCAAATTGTTGCTAGTAGTCGCCGTCGTAGTGCGATTAACTTTAGTTTGAGTAGTTGTCTTCCCTGAAGTTCTCGCAATTAATTGAGGATATTTTTCCTCCAAACTCTCAACCTTACGTTTAGCACCCCAGTATTGGTAGCCATAGTGAGCTTTAGTCAAATAGATTTGGGCAAATTCTTCTTTATCCTTCCCCAACCAAAACTTAGCAGCAAGTTCCGCAGCCAGCGCTTCATTCTGAATAAAATCATCCTCCCTAGCCTCAGCTATCGCCCGATCATACAAATCCATCGCCTCCAAATCTCGGCCTGAAATCCTCGCCATTTCTGCCCCCACTAGCGAGAATTTATGTGCGAAACTTCCCCAGCAGTTATCCGCCCAAATTTTGATTTGTTTCTGATTAGCTTCTAATTGCTCCCAGTAATCTTTTCGCTCCGACTCAGAAACCTCTGAATACAAAGCCGTTAAGATCAGACAACGGTAAAAATGATAGTGAGCACTAGAAATATGACCCATCAAATAATCAATAAGTTCAGCAGCGCGATCCGATGCTTCTAGCGCCTCACTATACAGTCCGTAAAGATATAAAGTCTGCGCTTTTAAAACATAAAACTCGCACAGCGCCGCCATACTTTTACGACTGTGAAAATTTTCTAAATGCAGTTCTTCGCTAACATCATCCTCTTCGCCCATCAAATTTAAAATCGCTATCTTATTAGCAATAATAATATCAATCGCCCAGAAGTTTTTAGTTTGCTCGCAAAAATGGAGCGACTTGCCAATATCTTCCAAAAGGTTATTCAAATTCATGCCCTGAAAGAAATAGGTAATAGTTTGAAACATCCGGTTATAACCCGTCCATTGCAAATTGCCCGATTGCAAGCCAACTTTATAACCTTC